>JAMWDF010000102.1 GCA_023818865.1 Candidatus Omnitrophota bacterium | reverse complement strand
GTCGGGTGAAAGGCTTCCTGGAAGAATTGCCAGAGAAGGCAAAAGAATTAGGCGAAAAGGCCAAACAGGCTCTTAAAAGGAAAGAAGAAGCGGAAGCATAAGTAGTCAGACAGTGCTAAAAAATTCTCGGAAATGTCGTCTGGCCAGCCTGGTCGCCACCATCAAACAGGCGGCCAGGAGCAACGTTCCCAGAACAGCCAAGGCACTGGCCAGATTGGGACCGTCCGTTAATCTTCCGGCCAGCGTATAGATCACCTTGGAAATAGGAAAATGTCTTTGGCGGAAAGCCAGGACCAACCCGCTACTTACTCCCATCATTGAGAAAGCAAAGACCATGATGCCACCAGCCATTACCCCGGGAGCGATCTGAGGAAGGACAATGCGACGGAAGGTAGTAGCTGGTTTTGCCCCTAAACTGGCTGAAACCTCCTCTGTGTTTTCGTTCAATTGCTGAAAACTGGCAAAGATAGTCCTCACCAAGAAAGGGAGGCGTCTGACGCTGTAAATTGCCACCAAGAGAATCGCGGGATTATTTCTTGGATCAAGAAAGGTTCCAGAGAAGGCAGTACAGTAAGCGAAGGCTAAGGCAATACCCGGTATAGCCAAAGGAATCATTGCCAAAGTATCTAGGAGAAGTCGGCCACGAAATTTCCACCGGGCCAGGAGATACCCGATGATTAAACCTAAGGAGATATCCACCAGAGTAGCCAGGCCGCTATAAACCAGACTGTTGACCAGGCCAGTTTTCGTCAGAGGATGCCGAAAAACAGCAGTGTAGAAACGGGTGGAATAACGGGACGGCAAAACGGAAAAAAACCACCTTTCAGAAAAAGAGTTAAGGATAATACTCAGGTGAGGCAACAGGCTGACCCCAGCTAAAAAAATCAGGCCCAGGCTCACTGCCACAGTAGCCTTTCGGGAAAAGGAGGTTAACTGGTTGTTTATCGGAGTGCGACCGGTAGTGTAAGGAGAACGTTCCACCATCCGGCGAGTGAGCCAGAAAAGAATTGCACTTATGAGCAGAATAATTACTACCAGACTATATCCAGCCGGGTTAACGTTGATATCCGAAACAGCATTAAAAATCTGGACCGGTAGAAGATATTTAAACTCAAAAACCAAGGGCGTTCCAAGATCGGTGAGCGACCAGATGAAAATGATAGCGCAAGCGGCGAAATAAGCAGGCCGAAGAAGGGGGAAAGTAATGGTCCAAAAAGTCTCCCAGGAACAAGCACCTAAGGAAGCCGCGGCTTCTTCACTTGCCCGATCAAAATTACTAAGAGCGGCCGAGATGTTCAGATACATGATGGGGTAAAGATGAAGGGTTTGAAGTATGGCTATGCCGAGAAGTCCACTGCCCATCCAGGGGATAGCCCCCGAAATAAGTTTCAGCCGAAGCAATAATAGATTAAGGGAACCAAAACGAGCCAGGATTTGCTGCATGCCGATGGCTCCGACAAAAGGACTGACAATCATCGGCAGGATGAAAACCACCCGATAAAACATAGCGCCTGGAAGGCGGTATCTTGTAAGAACAATAGCCAGGGAGATGCCAATTACAGAAGTGCCAACCAGTGTTGCTCCGGCCAGAACAAAACTGTTGACCAGACATCGGTGGACAAGCGAACTGGAGAGAACAGAAGTGAAGACTTTCAGAGTAAACCGCCCATTGGCAATAAAACTCTGCGGGAGCAACCAGACAAGTGGATAAATCAGAAAAAATCCAAGGAAAACCAGAGCAATGCCTAAGAATAATTTTTTCATGCGACTTTTCCCTGTTGCTGTTAGAGTTGCACTATCCTTAACCAGGAAATACCAGCACCCGATTAGGCGGAACGGAAAAGACTATCTGGTCTCCCCACTCCAACCTTCGGCCATATTCCAAAGAGCAGTTAACAAAAAGTCTATGGCCACCAGGTGTCAGGGCAGTGACTTTAATTACTCCTTCTCCCATTTCTGTTTCCGCGATGGTGGCGCGAAAAATATTCACCTGGCCTGGCCGGAAGGAAACACTTTCTGGGCGGAAGGCTACCTCTACTGGCTGCGCGACAGTGAAGTTTCTCGACACCTCAGCCACCAGTAATCCCTCAGGGGTTTCCACCTGAATGTCTCCGGCTCTAATAGCGAACACCCGGCCAGGCAGAAAATTCATCACCCCGACAAAATCAGCCACGAAGCGATTTTCCGGAGAAAAATAGAGATGCCAGGGGCTACCTATTTGGCTAATTTCTCCAGTGTTCATAACCGCCAGCCGGTGAGCCATGGTCAAAGCTTCTCGCTGGTCATGGGTAACATAGACCATGGTTACGCCTGTTGCCTTCTGAATATTTTTGATTTCCTGTCGCATCTCCTCCCGGAACTTAGCATCAAGATTACTGAGGGGCTCATCCAGTAGAAGCAGCCTTGGTCTGACAATCAAAGAGCGAGCCAGGGCTACCCGCTGTTGTTGCCCGCCTGAAAGCTGGGGTGGGTAGAGGTTTTTCTGCGGTGATAATTTAGTAATTTTTAGCATCTCCTCAACCCGTTCCTGAATGAACTTCCCTGGGAGACGACGTAGTTTAAGCCCATAAGCCACGTTTTCCCAGACAGTAAGATGAGGCCAGAGAGCATAATTCTGGAAAACCAGACCGATGTGTCTTTCCCAGGCTGGCCGAAAGGTAATGTCCTCTCCGTCAAGAATGACTCGGCCGGCATCAGGTTGGCAAAAACCAGCAATGACGCGCAAAAGAGTAGTCTTACCACACCCGGAGGGACCGAGAAGGAAGAAAATTTCTCCGCTAAGTACTTGCAGACTAATACCGTTGAGAACGGTATTGGCTTCAAATCTCTTACGAACATTCTCTAAGCTAAGCAGGACGTTGTTCATCGGGAAAAATACTGGATTTGTTTGCTCACCATTGTAAACTTCTCCCGAGAAAAATTCAACCAACGAACAAGGTGTTGATTGCGGAAGACAGGATCGGACCAGTTCTCCCAGTAGAAACGTTGACTAGCCGGTTTGATAGGTAACTGATAAAACTGCTTTCTGATCTGGGGGCTTGAGGTTTTCTGAAGGAGACTCCAGGCTTTTTTCAGCTCGGAATGACAGTCAATCACACAGGCCCCGAGCAAATCATTCAGAAAGGCCCAGCGGCTGGCAGCCAGAGAAGGATTATAAGGGAAAGATGGTGCCTGTCTATAGGGGTTGAGCTGGCTAAACATAATTCCTGGCAGGAGATAACTTTCCGGTCTGATACTGAGACGGTTCAAAGGAAATTCAACCGGCCCTCCTGGCATTCCAGGAGGCAGCATCCAGATTTGCTGTCCCTCCGGGGAAAGCAGGAAATCGATAAAACGACAGGCAGTTGTAAAATGACGGGCACCTTTCAGGATAGCAATAGCATCTGGATTAATCACAGTTACCCTTTCAGGCAAGACAAAGCCCATATTTTCCTCTCCGTTCACCTGGATTTGAGAAAGAGCATAAGTATCAATACATAGGGCGACGGCTACGTCACCCAGCGCTGTAGCTCTGGCTACCTGACTAGCGCTGGAAGAAAAGTTACGGGTGTTCCCAGCCAAAGAAAAAATGACTTGCCAGCCTTGTTCCCATCCATAGGCCTGAAGAATGATTTCGTACATCATATGCATGCTTCCGCTGTGTCTGGGGTCAGCCGCTCCCACCCAGGAAAAGTAGTTGAAATTGGCTAAATCCTGCCAGGTGGTCGGTGGAGGAAGACGGAGATAAGCCAGGACCTTTTTATTGTAAACGATACCAAAGCTGCTTAAGACAACCCCGTACCAGTATCCCTCAGGGTCGTAGTTGGGTACTCCCAAACAGGTTTGGGGGATTCTTTTGAGTTCGTTTTTCAATACATATCTTTGCAAAAGTTTTTTCTCTTTTAGCCGAAGAAATGGGTCTAATCCACCACCCCAGAAAACATCAATGCCAATTCCCTCAGGAGTTTTTTTAAAGAGGGATTCCACCAAACGGAGGTCATCTGAAGTTCCTCCCTGGTCTAGCCACTCCAGGGTAACTTCCTTGTGGTATTTGTCCTGGTACCACTGACTAAACTTGCGGGTTATTTCTATCCGAATGCCTTCCCAGTGGGGGGAAATAATAACAAGATGGTCCCTAATTAGATTGCTTTCATGGAGGTTCACGTTTTTCTGACGGTCGCTCCTACTGCCCGCCACCCCACGGCGAAAACCAAATTTTTCCCCCGGTATATCCCTTAAATATTGTGCCGAAAATAGCTGGAAGGCTGTCAGAAAATACAACAGATGGGTAATTGTCGGCCAACTCAATTTCTCTCCGGGTGATAACTGCAGATTATAACAAAAATGACCGCCGGTGTCACCGGGAATCTTCTCCTGGAATTAGTTCTGGTCCGCCAGAAAAACTGATGGTTTTCACTCCCTTGTTTTTAAGGAACAGCCGAAACAGAGGAGAAGTTTTTCGCCTCTTCTTTATGACTTTTTAATTTCTTCTGATAGAATAATAGCTTCGGATATTTCCCGCATACTCTTGCGGCTATCCATACTGAACTTTCTGATTTTCTCATAAGCCTGCTCTTCCGTAAGATTCTCCTGTCTCATCAGAATACCCTTAGCTCTTTCCATTTTTTTCCTGGTTTCCAGTTCTTCCTGAATGACTTTAGTTTTGACCAACAACTCGGTGTTTTCAATAGCGATAGCCGCTTGATTGGCGATGGAAGAAAGAATTTCAATCTCCTGTTTGGTGTAACGATGTTGCTTGGAAGTATAGGTATTCAACACTCCGATAACCCTGCCTTTTACCTCCATAGGTACAGAGAGAAGAGAAACAATTCCTTCCTGCTGGGCAATATCCCGGTACTTATAGTTTTTTTCCTGTCGGACATCCTTAACCACGATTGGCCGCCGCTCAGCCACGACACGACCGGCGATACCTTCTCCAACCTTCAGGGGAGGTTTGTTAATGTAATCCGGACTCATGGCCTGGGTAGCTTTAATGGAAAGAGTCTGAGTTTTTTCATCCAAAAGCATGATGGAGCAGATTTTAGAACCCAGAACTTGAGCGGTTACGGCCACGATTAGTTTCAGGATGTCCTCAAGATACATCTCAGAAGTAATGGCCCGACTGATTTCATAAAGCGCTTTAATCTGGTCTGGAAATTCTTCTGTTCGCATGGCCCCCTCTGTTTGTAAAGATAATTTTAGACTCTTGTCGCCTTTTCAGCAAGAAAAACCTGTTTGACAAGACTCTCCGGAACAACGATAGCCATAGGAATATGTCTCCCGGCAAAGATTTACTTCTTGTTACCAAGGATGTTTACGCCTTTTATCAAAAGGTAGGGTAGGGGTCCAACAAAGGTCGGTTCTGTTTCCTGGGAAATAGCTGTGATGTTTCTCAGAAGGTTAAAAAAATCACCGCTGAGCATGGTGTCGGTGATCGGATAGGTCAACTGGCCATTTTCTATGTACCAGCCACCTTTCACCAGCCCACTAACCATTCCATTGATCGGATTGATATTGCCACTGAAACGCCGGACGACAATTCCCCGGGTGATACTTTCCCGCATCTCCTTCAATGAGGCGGTTGGCTGGATAACCGGAGAGTGAAAATGTCCATCCGCGTGGCCAGTAGAAACAGTCATGTCTCTTCTGGCCGCATAGGTATCGTAAAGGTAAGTGGTGAGCACTCCTTTTTTGATGATGGTTAATGGCCTGGTCGGGACGCCTTCACTATCAAAAGCTGTTGACCAGGGCTGGCCTGGTTGGTGAGGTTGATCTTCCAAGGTGAAACACGAAGAACCTATTGTCTGCCCGATTTTTCCAGCAAACACACTTCTTTTTTCCTGAATGTTTCTGGCATTAACAAGAAATTCCAGTGCCTCCAGAAATTCTGAGACTGTCTCTGGACTTAACAGGACCTCTCCGGTAAATATAGGAGCTGGTCTTGCCCCAAGCGACTGAATAAGACAAGAGGCCAGAGAAATGGCATTTTCTTCCACTGTGGCAATAGTTTTCTCCCAGGAAACTCCAGTGTTCATTCGGTAATCAAAGGAAGAGACAGCCTCGTCTTCGGTTGCCAGTCCCATAATGAAATACTGAGAAAAGCCTCGTTTTTCTTCAGCCTTCACCCCCTTGGAATTGATAATTGAGTAATCTGAAGAGACTACCTCCACCCTGGCAGAATCAACCGAGAGGCGCCGGTCAAAGTTTTTGAATACTTCCACTAATTTTCTGGCAACTCTGAGTACTTCGCTTAAGGTAACAGCCCTTTCTTCAAACAGTCCTGAAATGGGTGTGAGTGGTTGAGGCTCGGGCAAAACGGCGTCGGGATCAAAGTCGCTAGCTTTAGCAATGGCCACCACCTGAACCCAGGCTTCAGAAAGATGTTCCTGGCTGTTGGTGGAAAAGACTCCCAGCTGATTGTTTACTACTGCCCGAAAACGGTAGCTGGTGCTGTTGTTCACTTTAAGACTTTTCAGCCGGTTGTTTTCAAAAATTACGGTTTTCTCGCAAACGGTTTTCTTAGAAACCTCCGCCTCGCTGGCTCCGTGGCGGAGTATCTTTTCCAGGATCTTTTCCCCGTTCATAATTCTCCCCCAATTTTTAGCCGACACCGAAGATGGGGCCCGCCAGCATCAACCTTAGCCGGTTGGTGTTTTCCGCAGTAGCCGGCCCCGCTATCTAGCAGAAAATCAGAGCCGACCCGGTCCACTGAAGAAAGAACCTGAAAAGCTTGACCAGAGATAGTCACTCCAACCACCCGGCGACCAATCCTGCCTTTTCTAATCCACCAGGCTTCATCCACTCCAAACATAAACTCTGCATTAGCATCGGCTTGTCCTGATTGCCCCAATCCTTTAAGGTAAAGTCCCAGAGCGGTACTCGCGATAATTTCTTCCGGCGCGTCATTTCCAGGTTGAATATAGGTATTACGCATTCTGATAAGTGGTTCATCCTGATAACTGAAAGCGCGGGCATTACCGGTATTAGCCACCTGAAAAATCCCGGCTGTTTCCATATCATGCAAGTAGCCTTTCAAGTACCCCTGGTTGATAATCACAGCAGCCATAGGGCTATTACCTTCATCGTCTACCAACAGAGTGCCAGTGGCAGCTGGGTCCAGATGAGGCCAAGGGTCATCAACCAAGGTGATTCTTTCTGAAGCGACCTTCTGGTTCAAATTTTGGCTAGCGATTGAACCAGCCAGAACAAAGTCTGCTTCCACGGTATGACCGATGGCTTCATGGGCCAGAATTCCCACCAAGCTGGGATGAAGGACAACCTGGTAAAGGCCGGCTGGGGCTGGTTCAGCCTGTAATTTTTCCACAGCGCTTTTTACCGCTAATTCCGGCATCATTTCAGCTGGATTATGTCGGAAAAGTTCTCCCCAGCCGCCAGTGGCGCTAACACTGGCCTGCCCGGATTCTAATCGGCTACCCTCAGCGGCATAAGCCAGAACTCGGAAATCAGTTTTGACATCGCGGTAACTGACATTAGTGCCACCGGAAGTGACAATAATTTTTTCATCTACTATTTCTTCATAAAAGGCTACGCTGCTTACTACCTTTGGGGAGAGGTTTTTTATCTGTTCCTCACTTCTTCGGACCAAATCTACTTTTTCTTCTAAGGGAATGTTAGTAACCGGACGGGTTTCCTTGACCTGGAGAACGCCTTTAACTGGACTGACAACCAGGGGGAATCCCTGCCTCAATCCATTTCCAGAAAGAGCGGCTTGATTAGCTTCCTCAAAGGTTTTCTTGAGCTCATCAACATCGGTATTGGAAGTGCTGGAAAATCCCCAGATGCCTTTCTGTAACACTCTGAAGCCAACCCCAGCTGTCTCACTGGCAGAAAGCAAAGTCACCCGGCTATTTTCTGCTTTTATCTTTAGCCGTCGCCGGCGATGGTACCTGGCTTGAACAGCCGTGGCTTTTGCCTCAACAATCTTAAGTAAAATCGCCCTCATTTTTCTCTTCTTTCTATTTAGCTATACCTAGCCCCTTGATAGGTTTGATGGGCAGCCAGCCAGTTTTCAATTTCTCTTACAACCAGGTGTTTTTGGTTGACCCAGTTCGGAGCCACCAATAGGTCTGGACGACATTCTCCGGTCAGTCTCAAGATAACGGTCTGGGGCCAAAGATATTCCAGAAACTGCCCAGCCAACCTGGCATACTCTTGTCTGTCAAGGAGGTGAAGATTAAAATCCTTGGCGCTTTTCTCCAGTGGAGTTCCTCTGATGAGATATAGAGGATGAATTTTTATTCCGTCCAGCCTCAATTCTCCGCACACTTTGGCTGTCTCCATTATTTCCTTTTCGCCTTCACCAGGTAAACCCAGGATGACATGAACCGCAATTTTTAGAGGTCTCTTTCTGGCCAGATAAAAATTTTGGAGAAAATCAGCGATGGTGTGGTGGCGGTTAATTAATTTTAAAGTGGCATCATGGACACTGGGCAGGCCAATTTCCAGCCAGACTTCATATCGGTCGGTATAACTCGCCAAAAGATCCACTC
>JAMWDF010000101.1 GCA_023818865.1 Candidatus Omnitrophota bacterium | reverse complement strand
GAGGCAGCTTCTGGTTCTTGACCATCCGCATGGTGATAGATTCAAACTCGCGCAACCATAAGGCGCAACAGAGCTGTCTACCGCAGATTCCATATCCTCCTTTGGCCCGAGCTTCGTCCCTGGGCCCTATCTGTCTCATTTCAATACGGCAATTAAAAACGCTAGCTAGATCCCTGACAAGTCGTCGGAAATCTATCCGTCCTTCCGCCCAGTAATAGAAAGTAATCCGGGAGCGGTCAAATGAATACTCAACATCTACCAGTTTCATGGTCAGTCCGTGCGCCTTTATCTTTTCCTGGGCAATGCGAAAGGCTTCTACCTTCCGATTGCGATTTTCTTCAATAATCTTGCAATCTTGTTGGCTCACTGGCCGGATTACTTTTCCGGCCAGGGTTACTCGGAATAATCCGGGAGAAGGCATAAAGGAAAGTACCCTTCCCCAGTCCTGGGTTCCCTGGGTGTACTCAATAATGCAGTAATCGCCTTTTTTCACTTCCACCGATTCAGCTACCCGGCAGTTAATAGGCTTATCTACTCGGCGTGTCTCTATCAAAGCGATCCTGTCCATTTAGCAGCCCTTGAACATAGTTATCTTCTTCTTTAGTGACCGCTGGTAAATGCTCAGCCAACGAAAAGTGATACCGATATTTCTCTTGGTCGCCCATGATTTGATAAAGCAAGGCGATTTCCAGCTGATATTGCTTCTTGGTGGGATAGTTCTCAACGCATTTTAAATACATTTTGAGAGATTCCTCGTACCTCTTTTGTTTAAGATACAACTGAGCCAGTTTCCGCCAGACGACAGCTGAATACGGGTTGAGACTAAGAGAAATTTGGTATGATTCTTCTGCTTTCTTCCAATAGGTTACATCCCCGGATAAAGCAGCGGCAAAAGCCCAGGTATCTCCTTGTATCGCGTAGAGGTCGCCTCTTGGGTAAAGGTAGGAGGCTGTTTGGAGATAATTCACCCTTTCCTCCAAGTAACTTGCCTCATCTGCATGTTTGATGTAAGCATTTACCAACGAACATCTTACTTTCAAAAGCGCCATTGCCAAAACCAAAAGAATGATAAGACAAGAGCAGAATCTAGTCAATACCTTCTCTGACGCCTCCGAATGTATTCTTAAAGGAGGTTGACTTTCCGGTTTATTTCTGGCTAGTCCCCAGGCCCCAAGCAGGAAGAAAAGGCTACTGACAGATTCATCAATAAAGCTAACATCTATCAGGAAGTGCATGAGACCAGCCACCAAACCAAGACCAAGAGCGACAGTAAGGGAAACTTGATGTCTGGGCAAGCGAAAATTTTTCCATAAAAGCATTCCCAGAAAAGCGAAGAAAACAATTGTGCCGACCAAGCCCTCTTCAGCCAGGGTTTCAAAAAATATTGAATGGGCATGTTTAGCTTCCATTCCGCCTGGAGCTTTAAAGCGTAGATAAAAATAACGGAACTGTCCCGGGCCAACTCCCAGCCAGGGTCGGTATTGAAAAATTTGGCTGGTTGCCTGCCAGTAACCGAGTCTGTCCCGCAATGAACTAATGTGGGGTAGATGCCCTTGGTGATATCCGAAGATTAAGAAACCAACTTCAGCTAAGAGCAGAATCAGCCAGGCCGTCCAGAAATGTTCTTTTATCGTTATGGCCAGCAGCGAAATCTGGAGCAAGAATAACAGTACGAGAAAGCCACCAACAGAACCTGAGAGAAAAAGAGTCCAGGTGAGAAGAAAAAGTAAAACTGAACAGAAAATAGCCGTTCCCTTCGCTTGGTAAAGGCCTTTGAAAACCAGGGGGAAAAGCATAAGCAAAAAAGTAGCCAGAACATTAGGGTAGAAAAAGGTGGCAAAGACTCTCTTGCTTTCAAGTCGGTGGAGGAAAGTGGGCGGAAGACTTTCCAGAAGGCCTGGCCGCGCGGCAATCTCTTGCCTGGTTTGTTCTAACCCCCAGAAGTGCTGGTGAAGGCCGTAAAGGATGACAGCGGCCCCGGCGGCGATTAGCACCCACCATAATTTTTCGTCGTCCTCCGGTCTTAAAGAACGAAAAATTAGGAAAAACAATAGCCAGGAGGCGAAGATTTGTAAAGGAAATTCCCACCGAATTTCTTTGATAGGAGAAAAGCTTCCGGAAAGGAAGCAAATGGTGATAAACCCAAGAAGAACAATCTCCTCATTTTCCAGCCTCACCAAGCACCTATTCCTGATAATCCAGACAACAGTGAGACAGGAAAAAACAATATACCAAAAAAAGTTAAAATCCGGATAAGAAAGTCCATCCACCAGGAAACGGAGAGCAAAAAATGCCAGCAAAATTATCCTGGTAATTTCCGCTAGAATATCTGTCTTTCCCAAGAATGGGAAACTTTTTAGCCAGCGCAGATTATTTGACCCTGGCCTATAATTATCAGCTCGGTCTCTTTTTTTCATTCAGCCGGCCAATTAGATAGGTGATACTTGGAAGCCCAGTTTTTTTCAGCTGGCCAAGTAAGGCGTTGACTACTTCTTGCGGTAATAGGGGGTTGGAGAAAAACCCACTGCCTATCCCCACGGCAGAGGCACCTACTGAGATGTACTCCAAAGCATCCTTGCCACAGGTAATCCCACCCAGGCCAATCAAAGGCAGGTTTACTTTGCGGTAGACTTCATAAACCGTTCTCAGACCGACTGGTTTAATGGCAGGTCCGGAGAGCCCGCCAGAGATTACTTGCTGGTTGTGAAGGTCGACTGCCAAAGCTTTTACCGTGTTAATTAAGGTAAGACCATCAGCCCCAGCGTCTTCAGCTGCCTTAGCCACTGAAGGAGTATCAGTGACATTAGGAGAAAGTTTTACCAGAAGACATCTACCGGGAAAGGCTTTTCTCACTTGACTTACAAGATTATAGGTAAGCCGGGGAGAAGTGGCGACCACTTTGTTCTTGCTTTTTAGGTTTGGACACGAAATGTTCATTTCAAGAGCCTCAACCCGGTGAGCCAGCAATTCTCTGGCCAGACAGCAAACTTCTTCTGAAGTAAATCCGGCGATACTGACAATGATTTTTGGTCCCAGGCGTCTCAAACGGGGAAGCTTTTGCCTTAGGAAAACGTCCAGGCCAACATTCTGCAGCCCAATGGAATTGATTAAACCTGAAGGTGTTTCCCAGAGTCGCGGCTGAGGGTTTCCTGGCCAGGAATATCTGGAGATGGTTTTGGTAACGATTGCTCCGATAGGCCGATAGTTAATCAAGTTTTTCATCTCCAATCCATACCCAAAGGTCCCACTGGCCATGACTACTGGAGTGGATAATCTGAGGGGACCAATTTTCACCTCCAGAGAAGTGAGCTTATCTCGGGCCGCCTTCTTTATACGGCTATAGGCCATTGCTTATCCTAGTGAAAGTAGTTATTTCCTTCCAGAGAACCTCGCGGGCAAGAAAAATTGGTCCATCGTGGCAGACGCGCTTGAGAATTATAGAGCTGCCTTGATGAAGGGGAATAACACAGCCAAGACACAATCCCAGGCCACAAGCCATTCTTATCTCCAGCGAGACATAAACAGGTATCTTATATTTTAAGCCAAGGGTGTTCATTGCCTGAAGCATTGGCAAAGGCCCAGAACTGTAAATTACCTCTGGTTTTTCTCCACTTTGAAGTTGTTTCTCCACCAGCGCGGTTACTGGTCCGGCGATTCCACAACTTCCGTCGTCTGTTGCCAGAAAAAGTCTGTATTTTCCCTGGGGAAAAAGGTCACGAAAAAGTAGCGGCTGGCAACCTGCTCCGTAGAAGAAGCTAACTTTCTGAATTTTCATTAACCTTTCCAGAAGGAAGAGAAGTGGTGCCACCCCAGTTCCTCCGGCTACCAACCACGATTGTTTGATTTCTGGGTCAATCGGGAAACCTCTTCCTAGAGGCCCCAGGGCACTAATTTCCTGCCCGGGATTTTTTTCGGTTAAGATAGTGGTGGCTGCGCCAACCTTCCGAAAGAGGATGCCTAAACTTGTTTTGCTGGCTGAAGCCACCGAGAAAGGCCGGCGCAGGAAAATATGGGGAGAAGGACGGAGAGTGAGAAATTGGCCAGGAGAAAAAGCTTTCTTAAAGCGATTCTCTAACTCCATCCAATAATGGTCTGGGCCGAGAGATTGCATCCGGAGGATTTTCAGTGATAAAATCTCCATAGTGTTAACTCTGGCTATGGGTTGATTTTAACATATAATTACTCAGTTGACGAAGTTGGTCTGGTCGTTACTTAGAAAATGACAAGAAATTAGGAGGTAGCGATGAGAGATAAGGTAAGAATTGGGTTTATCGGCTGCGGCGGGATAGCTGGGGCTCATCTGGCCAGGTTAGAGAAGCTGGCTAGGGTAGAGCTGGTATCATTCTGTGACCCAGTTTTGGAAAAGGCCACCCGGTTTAGTAAGACCTATGGGGGCAAAGCATTCACTGATTATAGAGAAATGCTGGAGAATGTCTCCTTGGATGCCTGTTTTATTTGTGTCCCTCCTTTTGCCCATGGTGCTCCGGAGTTGCTCTGCGCTGAAAAGGAAATTCCTTTTTTTGTAGAAAAACCAGTGGCTCTTAATCTGGCTACTGCCCGGCAAATTAGTGAAGTCGTTCGGAGAAAAAATTTGATTACCGCAGTCGGTTATGTTCTCCGGGCCTATGATACAGTCAGCCGAGCCAAAGAGCTATTGGCTGGAGAAAAGATTGGCCTGGTCAGAGGGAAATATTACGGTTGCGTGCCTGGAGCAGGACAAGGGTGGTATTCCCAGAAATCTTTATCTGGAGGGCAGTTGGTGGAACAGGCTACCCACACCGTGGATATGATGAGGTACCTTGCGGGAGAGGTAGAGGAAGTTTTTGGGTATTCTTTTGAAGGGGTGAATCGGCAATTCTATGAGAAATATGATGTTGAAGATGCCTCGGCTACGGTAATGCGTTTTGCTAATGGAGCTGTCGGTAACCTTGCCTGTACCTGGCTATGGACTGGCTATCACAGTGCAGTAGAAGTGATTGCCCGGGGAATGGTGATTACTCTGGAAGGAGCTAGTTTGACTGTAGATCGCGCCAAAGAGAAGTGTATCTATACCAGTCAGATTGACCCAATGATGGCGGAGGATGAATCTTTTATTGCCGCAGTAGAAAACGATAATCCAGACCAGGTGAAGGCAAACTATGAGGAGGGAGTAAAATCCCTGGCTGTTTCTCTGGCCACTTTAGAGTCTTTTAAAACAGGCAAAGTGGTGAAGGTGCTATCTTTTTCTCAAGAAGGAGATTGATTCTTCTTAGGTGGTCATGATCGGGTTGGCAATAGTTCTCGGGTATCTCTTAGGCAATATCCTAACGGCCTATCCGGTGGCTTACCTGGTAAAGAAGGAGAGTATCAGAAAACTAGGAGACGGAAATCCCGGGGCAGCTAATGTTGCCCGGAGTTTAGGAAGAAAGTGGGGCATTCTTGTTTGGGCAGGGGATGTAACCAAGGTTTTATTGGCTATGAGTTTAGCCAAGAAGATGGGCATTGATGGTATTTTCATTTTAACCCTGGTGGGTGTCAGCGCCATTTTGGGGCACTGCTACCCAATTTTTTTTCGCTTTCAAGGGGGAAAAGGAATTGCCTGTATGGGGGCAACAGTGCTGTTCATCATGCCCAAAGTGTTTCCGCTGGCAATTATCTTATGGTTTTTAATTCAACGAATTAACCCCCGTTCCCTAACATTGGTCATTCAAGCCCTGGTAGTTTTCCTTTTGGCTATAGGGTTAGTTTACCCTAAAGAGGCCTTTTTTCCCTTAGTCGGAAGTGTTTTCCTGCTTGTAGGCACCGGAATGCTGGTTAATCTGCAGGTTCTAAGAGAAATGAAGCTTTGACCAATGGTAATCTGGAAACGAAAGGTTTACCGGGTAGTGATCGGTTCAATTTTTCCGGGGGTTTATCTGATTACCGGAAGTATTTTCTGGCCGCTGCTGCTAGTTTCTTTTTTTCTGACACTGGTTCTGGCAATGGAGTATGAGAGGTGGAGCCATCCCCAGGTCTGGTCTTATCTCCTGAATCGATTCAGTGTTTTTAAGAAGGCCAGTCAAAGTCTCACTGGCGACACATTTTTTATTCTCGCTTGTTTTTTTCTCGTCCTTTTTTTTCCGGCGGAAATTGCCATCGCTGGCCTGCTTTTCTTGACTTACGGAGATGCCGCCAGTGCTCTTATTGGAACTTATTGGGGCAGCACAGCCATTTTTCCCGGAAAGTCCCTTGAGGGGTTCCTTGGCAGCTTAGCAATTAATACCGTTTTAGCTGGACTGATAATGGGAGTTTTGCCGGTGGCGCCAATAACATTAGTCAGTGGGGCGTTAGTTGCCTCAGTTGTGGAATCCTTACCCTTGAAGATGGACGACAATCTTAGTGTTGGTTTAATTTCTTCTGTAATAATGGGAGGAATAGAATTTCTACAGCAATTGAGAAGTTAACGAAAACGCCGATGAAGCCAGGAGAACCACTGTTCTGGGTGCTCTCTCACGTATTTCTCTACCCGGCTTATGAATAAGGCCGTGTTGACCTTAACATCACTTTCTGGGTCATCGGTCCGTTGAAGTTGGTAAGGGCCCTCAATAACTACCTGGTGATTTCCCTCTGGCCGCCTGAAGGTGAAAATGCCAACTACTGGGGTGCGATATTTCCGGGCAAGAACAGACGCCCCTACTGGAACCATCACCCCGTGGCCAAAAAACGGAACCTTCACTCCATTGCCAGCATGTTGATCAAGATAGATGCAGAGACATTCTCCTCGAGCTAAACTTTTCCGAGATTCCTCAATAGCTCTAGCGAGATTAGCCTTGAAAATATACCGCATTCCGGCTTTTTTCATCATCTTATCCCAAAGGTTGTTGAGATAGGTATTTGTGGCGTTGCGAATAATCACATTCATGGGGAATCCCAGGTTTAAAAGCTTGATCTGCATGGCCGGGAAATTGCCCAGGTGGGCGCAAACGGCCACGACCCCACGATTAACTTTGAGAGCCTCAGAAAGTATCTCTTCTCCGTTAACTACCACCTTTTCGGTGATATTTTGGCCGGTCGTTTTCCCCAGGGCAATCATTTCAATAGCGTTATGAACAATTTCACAGAAAAGGCGGCGGCAGGTGCGTCTTTGCCAGGCAGCGCTTTTTGTAGAGCCAAAGGCAATGGCTAGGTTGGTGATTACCCGACAACGACTTAATCTCATGGTATAATATCCGAGAGAACCAATGATGAGACTTAAAGGTCGGTAAAGAATACTGGGCAGAAGCCAGATGGTCCAAAAACTACTGTAAATAGCCGCCGCGATGAACCGTCGGACAGTCACCTGAAAGGCTTTTGTCATTGCTTTGTCCCAAGAAATATTCGGCTGTCGTTATCAAGTGACTCCAGAACTAAGAGCCAAGCGTCAACAAGCGTCAAATAGTAAAGTTATATGCTAACACAAATTGCTGAAAAAAAGAAAACCTCCCGGGATACCAAGAAGCTTCTTTTTTTCCCCTGGCGTTTTTCCCAGAAAACAGTCTTTCTTATAAATAAGTACTTGAAAAACCGAGATTTGTCTACCACTCTTTACCTGACTTCACAAACCAGTAAACTGACGGATTTCCAAGAGACGTTCTACCGTAACTTGAAAATTAATTTTCCTCCTGATAATTACACTCTTCGGACTCTGGCCAAGCGTTTGTTGGAGGAAAATTCTCCTTGTAGAATCATCTCTGATGTTGAGAAATATGTTCGTTTAGCCAGGCTGCTGAGGCGAAATAGGGCATTTTGGCCAGGCTGTTCCTTACCAGGTATGGCAGTGGCCTTGAGCAACTTTATCCGTGAAATAAAAGTGCACACCTCCCAGAATTTCGACCAACTGCGGCACTGTGGGGAAAGCTATCCTTGGAAATACGAGGAAAACCGTCGGATTCTTTCTACCGCCCTGAAGGTTATGGAAGAATATCAGAATGAACTGGCGAAGGAAAGACTACTAGACGAAGAAGACATTTACCGACAAGCCTGCTTTTACGTTGAGCAGCTACCCTATAGATTTTTCATCGTTGAAGGTTTCTACGAACTGCCGGCCTACCAGCGAGATTTCTTGTTGAAAATTCTCTCCTACCTTCCCCAAGGAGTATTTGCTTTCAGGCAGAAAGAAGGAATGCCAGTGGATGTGCAAAACCTTATTCTTTTGCCTACTCTCAAGGAGGTCAAACTGGCAGATAACTGGGAGGAAATAAACCTGTCAGACGAAGGCCCTGGAGCTGTTCCACACTGTTGGCAATACCCGACCCAAGAAGAGGAAGTGAAAGGGATCATCTCTCTTATCCACGAAGCCCTGACAGATCACCCGGAATGGCGACCGGAGGATTGTTTGGTTGTCTTCCCAGAAATGCCGAAGTACCGGTCAATGGTCAAGCGAATTTTCAACCGCTACCATCTCCCCTATGAGATGACCCCTGGATTCTTGCTTAAAGAAGAAGCATCAGTCAGCTGTCTTTTGGAGTTGATTCGGTTGGCGGAGAGTTTCTCCTGGGAAAGATTGATGGCTATT
>JAMWDF010000100.1 GCA_023818865.1 Candidatus Omnitrophota bacterium | reverse complement strand
CCAGGGTCTGGTTAACCTATGCTTTTGCCAAGGAACGGTTTTTTTGGTAGTATATCGTCTGCGTCCGCCCACGGGTAAATCTCTTTTTCACTTTACTGAAAGGAATAATGGAGAAAAAAAAGTCAAAGGGTTTTACTTTGATTGAGCTTTTGGTAGTAATAGCCATTGTGGCTATTCTGGCTTCTTTACTCCTTCCCACCCTTTCCAGGGCCCGGGAGAAAGCCAGGCAAGTTAGCTGCGCGGCTAATCTAAAGCAGTGGGGATTAGCCTTTGCCATGTACCTTCAGGATTACCAGGAGTATTTTCCTCCCAGGCGTTTCGGACCCGGACCTAATGTTGGTTCTGCCCTTTACTGGTTTGATTACCTGGCACCTTATGTGGTCCGCCAGAGCCAAGACGGCACACTCAGGGATAGAACCAGCCGGATTAATAGCCTTACCCGCTGCCCCACCAAAACACCTAAGAGCGTACCCCAGACCGGTTTACCTGGTCGCGTGGAACAATCTGATTACACTATTAACGCGGACCTCTGTCCTGGATTTACAGAAACTGGCGCTTTTCGCTTTCCAGAAGACCGTTTTGTTCGGCTTTCCCAGATTCGCCAACCCAGCAGAACTCTTGTGTTGATGGATGCAGCAGTGGCTGGTCTGCTTTGTATTGGCTATACCCGAGGTAGCCATCCCTATATGGACTACCGGCATTCTAATGGAGCCAATGTGCTATTGGCAGATGGCCATGTCAGGTGGATGAAAAACCCAGGTAATGATTATTTGCCGGTGGCTCATACCGGCCCGGACCCTGAAACACCCGCTGGCTCCATCTTATTTGAATAGATGCTGGGGGACTAGGATTTGAACCTAGACACTCAGATCCAGAGTCTGATGTCCTACCATTAGACGATCCCCCAAAGAATACCGGTTGCCTGGTGAATAGATTTTTTTCGGATTAGTCTTCTTTACGCCGCAAAGTGATCTTAATATCTGACCCTTCTGCCTGAAGAAGAATATGCCCTTCTCTTCCCAGCCAGCCGAGACTCATCAAGATGAGGTCCCGATCTTTTTTCAGCGCTTGGAGCAACTGCTTTAAGCTTACCTGGTTATGCTTGTCCAGATATTGCCAGATTTCTCCAGCCGCTAACCCGATTTCCGTAATCATTATCCCTCCTGCCGGAATTTCCCTGGACCGTTTTACAAATTTTCTTCTACCTATATATATTCTACTTCTTTTCCCTCGCGCTTGTGAAGAGTCTGGCATCTGGGACACCGGGAAAGACTTTCAGACACGCTGTCTACATAGAAGAAAAAACATACCGGACACTGCCACAGAGTATTTCTCGGAAGAACCGTCTTTTTCCGGCTAGCCTCCACCAGAAACCAGAAAATTAGGACAAGCAGCCCCAGTCCTAAATAAATGGTTACTGCCAGCTCAAGACTTATTCTAATCATTGCTTCTCTCTTATTTCAACCTGAGACGAAAGACTATCTCTCCCCACACCTTTCTGTCCTCAGCCACAGATTCAAAAAGCCATTTTCGGAAAGCATCTTCTACCAGAATGTCCAGTTCTGGCCAGCCAGAGGAAACCAAAAGTTCTGTTTGGTCCACCCGACCGTCTGGCAACAGCCAGAATCTTAACCGAATATTGCCTTCCAGACCTTTTTTTTGGGCCCAATCCGGGTAGGTAAATGGGTGCCGATAAACCAGTTTGCGTTGCCCTCCTGGCCCAGTAATCTCTTCAGAGATGGTCCCTGGAGACAGGGGGATAGTTTCTTCTACTGGCCGTGAAGACAGACGGGGATATTGGACATTGAATTCCGGTACCGGCAGAGGCCTGGTAGCGGTCAGCATGGCTCGGGGTTGAGTACCAAGAGATTCTTTGGTCATTCTGAGACCGATTGCCTGCTCTGTTCGGAGAAAGATTTGCTCATCAGCCCGAAAGCGGGGCAATTCCGGAATTACCTTCATTCTGACGAGAGATATTTCCTTCCGCGGAGAAATTTGCCACTGTCTCAACGAAACCTCTATCGCTGCTCTTTTTTTTCTCCCAGGCGGCAGAATTAAGGAAAATAAGGGCAATATCCCTAGATGGATTATCAGACTTAAAAGAAACAGTTTCAAAAGACGGTGGTTCTGGCTCATCTTTCCAGTTCCGGCATGGTGGCAATGGCAATCTTGTTCAAACCTGCCAGCCGGGCACGGTCCATCACTGAAACAACATCTCCATGCCTAGCCTGCTGATCTCCTTTGATAATCACGGTGACCTGCCGGCCACCGGCTGCTTCCTCTTTAAAAAGGCGCTCTAACTGCTCCCAGCTAACCTGTCTTTCCTCAAAAAAGATCCCACCTGTTTCAGAAACGCTAACTACCACTTCCCTTTCTTCCATCCTTTCGGTGGTGGCGGCCTGGGGCAGGTGGATTCTTATTCCGGGTTGCATGATGAAACTGGAGGTTAACATAAAGTAAATCAATTGCTGGAGAACTACATCAATCAGCGGCGCCATATTTAGTTCGCCTTTGATGATGGAATAATGACGCTTGAATTGCATTTATTCCTCCTGAGTTTTCAACAGGAAAATGATATCAAGGATTCGGCTGGCGCTTCTTTCCATTTCTAGAACAAGAGAGTTAATCCGACTGACAAAATAATTGTAAGCGAGATAAGCCGGGATAGCTACCACCAAACCGCCGACCGTAGTCACTAAAGCCTCCCAGATACCGCCGGCAAGGTCCCCAGGATTGACTAAACCTCCCTGGCTCTGGATGACCATGAAAGCCTTGATCAGTCCGGTCACCGTACCCAGCAGACCCAGAAGAGGCGCTACTGTGGCTACCGAAGCCAAAATCCCGAGGTATTTTTCTAAAAGTGGGATTTCATGAGCAGCGGCGTCCTGAATGGTCTCTTTGATTTCTTCGTGGCTGCGGTCTGACTTCATTAAACCAGCTTTGATAATCCGGGGAATGGGCTGAGCATACCGGTCACACAACTCTATACATTCCTTAATCTGTCTGCGGCCAAGATGCGCCTCCATCTCGGAAAGAAATTTTTCTGTGTCAATCGCTGCATGTTTCAGAGCCAGAACCCGGTCAATAATGATTGCTAAGGTGAGAGCGCCGCAGAGGATGATGGGTATCATAATCAACCCACCTTTGACTACCAGAAGCCATAAATTCATCTTGCCCTCCTAATTTGTCTTCAAAAATTTTTCTGAAAGCCGACGGAAAAATAGCGACCGCGGCCAGGATAGCCGGGAACTGCCTGGTGTCTTGAACCAAAAAGATTCTCCGCACTGAAGAGAAAAAGTATTTCCGGTTTGAAGAGCCAGGAAAGTCCAAAATTACCCTGGGTGTATCCTCCTAAGGTTTCCCCCGGGAAGTTTCTTGGTCCTTGGTAGGTCAGATTAAAATTTCCTCTTAGAGAGTGATATTGCCAAGAAAGTCCAGCCTGAAGTTCTCGTTCTGGCAAGAATTCTACTCGCTTGTTCGGGTAAAACTGGTTCATCCGCAAGTAGAAGTCAGTACCAGGAATAAGAGGAATATCAGCCTGAAAACTTACTTCAGTCGCTCCAAGATTCTTTATTGGCACCGGTTCATACAAGAAATTTCCATCCCGGTCAGCCCGGGTGTAAAAACAGGGCCACCAGTCTTGGCTCAGGCCCAGAGTCCAGGAGAGGTTTCGCCGGTCATAAATATAGTGAATGCTTGCCCGATATCTTTCCTCTGGCTTGAGCAATACCGGCTTCATTTCCAGGTACTCGTAATCGCTACTTTCCCTCCAGAAATCCGTCATCCGATATGAACTCTCAAGGGACAATTTGAGATTGGGCAAAGGCAGGAAACTGATTTCCGGCAAGAGCCGGAAACCACCGCCTTGAATTTCTTTGAAGGTAAGCCCGAAATTGACATTCTCTTCTTGGAAAACAAAGCCAGTGGCAGCCGCTAATTGGCGGTTGTATCCAAAAATCTCCTGCCAGTCCAGTTCGTTCTTCCATTCCCAATTACTCCGGTTAAAGACTAGCTGAAAACTGAGGTAATTAACTCCAAGATGATCAATTTGGTAATAACGTTCCCCAATCGCTAACCTCCCTGGCCAAAGTTTCCCTAATTGTTCGTATAACCCAGCGAAGAAAAGACTTTCCCTGATGTCGGTCAAAGGAGCCCACCAGGGCCCAGGCAACTGTTGCCGGGTGATGAATAGCCCTCCGTGAAATGAGCGGCCTGATGGTTTTTCTGGCTGGAGAAACCAGGTAAGACTGGAAGCAATATTCCTCTGGTGTTTTCTCCACCCATCGCTGCTGGCTAAAGTGCCCCCCAAAGACCAGCGGTTAGTTTTGTCCTGGTAAGAAAAAGTAAGGTCGTAACTGTCATAAGAGCCGGCAGAGATTCTTACCCAGCGTTCCGAGCTGAATACCGGGGGAAGATGTTCTTCTTGGGGTTGAATATTAGTTTCTGGGCTTGTCTGTTCTGAAGAATAAGGTCTTTCCGGCAAAGCCAGAAAAGGCAGCGGAGGAAACTTTATTTCCAATTCCGGTACGGGAAGGAGAGGTATTTCGCTTTTTCTGATCGTTTGGTCCTGACCGAAAATGTGTTCTTCTGGTAATTGAATATTTTCACTCCAGAGCCAAGCGGTGAAAAAAATTAGGCAAGCAGTTGTTCTGAGAATCTGATTCTGTGTCTTCATTCCGGATTTTTTCCCAGGGCCTCTCTGGCCAGACGGCTCCAAGGGTTTACCTGAGGATAAGAGGTGATAATTTCTAAAAAAGTATCTTGAGCCTCGTCTTCCTTCCCGGCAGTGAGATATATCTGTCCAAGATAGAAAAGCGCTTCGGCTTTCAATGCAGGCTGGGCTTTACTTACTTCTAAGAGAACCTTTCTTGCCCTTTCTTTCTCCCCGTTAAGATAAAGCACCTTGCCGAAAAGAACCCTGGATTCATCATTCCTTATCCCAGCCAGATGCTTTTCCGCCAGTTGTTTTGCTTCCACCAGCTTTTTCTGTTGAAGCAGACTTTCAATAAGCAGAGGCAACCCCAACTTGGCTAAATTGGTTCCGGGGAAAGTAGACAGTAAAGGTTTGAGGTAGGTTTCAGCCAATTGATAGTCACCATTTTCAAAGTTTCTTCTGCCGAGAAGGAAAAGTACTTCTGAGGCAAAGGTACTTTCCGGTCTTTTCTCCAGAATAAATTTCCAGTAATCTGCGGCTTCAGTAATCTTCCCCGATTTATAAAAGGTATAACCTAAACCGAAGTAGGCCTGGACCCTTAGCGACTCATCTTTTGTCTCCTTAAGGCACCTCTGAAAGTAATCAATAGCGCCTTTCCAATTATTCTGGTTGAAGTTTACCAGGCCTAACTGGAAAAATGCTTCCGGAAAAAGCTCACTCTCTGGGTAGTTATCCACTATTTCCAGAAAGTGCCTGGCAGCCTGGGTCCAGTTATCTTCAAGGGCCGCCAGGCGTCCCAATTCCATCAAAGTCATTGCGGCCATCTTCCGGGTGGTTTTCCCCTTTAGGATTTCTTCCAGCCATTGACGCGCCTGGGTATATTCTCCCTGTCGCCTGGCAATCACAGCCAGGTTGAATCTCCCAGCGGAAGTAAGCGAGGAATTAGGGAAATCAGATAGTATCTTCCGATAATAACCGGCTGCTTCCTCCAGCCGACCAGTATTGAGATAGCAGTCACCTATTTTAAAGTAAACATCCGCAACAAATTCCTGGCTGATGTCCTTACTGAGAGCCTTATGGAATAATTCAGAAGCTTTCTGAAAACGATTCTCCTGAAACTCTATCAATCCGAGGTAATAACTGGCTGGAGCGTACTCCGGCGCTTCCGGGAACTCAGTCAAAATTTTCTCAAGGGTTTCCTGGCTGGCTCGGTAATTTCCCTGGTTGAAGAGTTTGGCTCCCTGGGAAAGAAAAGCCTGAGCTAATTGGCTACTTAGTTTTTCCTCAGGGCCGAATTTCTTCTTGAAAAGAGAATAAGCAGTCAAAGCCGGTTCAATTTTTCTTTGGTTTAGCTGAACAAGAATTAAGTAAGAGTAAGCCTCTTTGAGAAAACTTGATTCCGGAAAAGTAGAAATAAGAGTAGCCAGAGATTTTTCAGCTTCTCCCAGATTCTTTAACTGAATATGGTTGACCCCCCGAAGAAGGTAGGCATAATCCCGCTGTTTACTCTCCGGGTTACTCTTTAAGAACTTGTCAATCTGCCTATTGGAAAGGCTGTAAAGTCCTTCCTGATGAGCCTTGATTGCCAGTTTTAACCAGTCGGTATCGGCTGCCTGAAGAAAAAAAGCACCCAACAGCAAGATGACCAAGAACTCCACCTTTTTTCTCATAAGCCATCCGAAACTTTCCCGGTAAATCAGTGAACGATTTGAGATTTTATCTTTTTCACATTTCTTGCTTGAAGCCCTCGGGGACTTTTAACTACCTCAAATTCTACTTCCTGCCCTTCAACCAGCAGCTGATTATCTTCTCCGAGGATGGCGGAACAATGGACAAAGACATCAGGTCCATTTTTCCTGGCGATGAAGCCGTAACCTTTGCTTTTGTTAAACCATTTCACCAATCCTGTTTCCCGGACAGTCTTCTTTTCTTGATCACAGGTTTTTTCGCCATGAAAGAATCGCTTAATCCATTCTCTCAGACTGGACGTTTTTCTCTCTGGTTGCTTGTCCACTTTCATTCCTTTCTTAAGTTTACCTCAAAGTTTCTCCCGAAGAAGCGTCACCTGCCTTACTGTATATTTTCCACCACCTCCATAATGTGATCAAGCCGGAATTTCTTTTCCTGACGGCCATCTGGGCAGAGGGAAAGAAGGTAAATGCCTCCCTCCTCTCGCACAATTTCTATCGGTTCAATCTCCTGGGTGATAACCTGATTATCTCGCTCAATGTAGCGGATAGCCACCCTCTTGGTTTTCCCCAGGGCCTGAAGAAGAATCTCTGGCAATATTTCCTGTGCCTTTAGGCTAATGTCCACCCTTCTGGTACTGGAGACAATGTTTTCCCAGCGGATGCCGCTGCGTCTGAGATCTTTCCACAGGTGCTCAAGTATAGCATAAGCCGTCCAGGCGTCTGGTTCTGCCCGGTGTTTCCAAGCAAGGTTAATAGGAATGTGTAATCTTTCTGCCAGAGCATACAGGTTATTGCTGGGATAGTTAAAAAAATGTCTGGCTACCTGGAGAGTATCCACCAGAGAAGTCTCAGGAAAAGAAAGGCCACAATGGTCCATCTGGATTTTAAGGAAAGTAAGATCAAAACCAGCATTGTGAATCAATAGCGTCTTACCCTGGATAAAATTGCTCACTAAAGGGGCGATTTCCCGGAACCTGGGGCTTTTTTCTACCATTTGCGGAGTGATACGGTGGACTAGATGGGCCGGGAAGGAAATCTCTCTTTCCGGGTTAACCAGGGTTACCAGTTTTTGCTGGATCTGACCGGCAGCAATCCTCAGTAAGGCAATCTCGCAGATGCGGTCACCTTTCTCCGCATCCAACCCGGTTGTTTCTATATCCAGCGCTACCACTTCGGGAATGACTACCTGGTTCATCAACCAACCAGTTTGGTATACTTCTCACTGTCTTTCTCAAACTTTTCTTTACAGGCAGGGCTGCAAAAATAGAATTTTCGCCCGTCTTTTTCCACCAGATTTTTTGTTCCCCTCGGTAGCCATTTTCGGCAGACCACATCCTTATATTTCTTCACTGGCATCCTTGCCTCCCCTTTTAATTCACCACAAATATTCTAACATTTCTTGTCACTAACATAAATGTGATTAGAAAAAATCCAGGGTTGCTTGCCAAGAAATACTTCTACTCGGTAAACTCCTGGTTTTTCCAGACAGGTGCGCCATTCAACCTTTTCCTTTTCCTGGAGTAAAGTTCCGTTATAAACCAAACGAATTGAACTAAGGAAAGGAACCTTTATCAAGACTCTGGTCCCAGGAACAGTCCATTCACCCATCATCACCTGACCATCTTCACACCCGAAGAAAAAACCCTGGCTCTTTTTCAGGTCATCCCGGGCAAAAAAAAGCCTTCCCCTGGTTAGAGCTGCCAGAATCAGCTCTCGGTCAATCTCTCTTTGCCGGATAAGGGGTTGGTTTATCAGAAGGTGGTTACGGAGAATTAGAAATGCGGTTCGGTAGCGGAACTTCCGGGCAATATCCAGAGATGGACAAGGAAGGGAATGGATGTCCAACCCAGCCACTCCAGTCACATGCTCTCTCGCGGCTTTCCTGTCCCAGAGATTCAGAGCCTCTGGAGAAGGTCCACTCAGATTGCCAGGGAAACGGAAATAACGGATAGGAAGATTAAAAGGATTTGTTTGTTTTGCCCAATCAAATAGAAGCGACCAGACTTCTATCCCATCATACCCGGAAATGTCCACCCTTTTCCAGCGGTGGTCTGCTTTCCTGAAAAAAAGTCGGTGCTGACCATCAGGGTGGGCAATGAATACCAGCCCTCCTTTCTGCCGGACATCTTCTAGGGTTCTTCGAAAGGGTAGTTGGCGGCCAACCCACTGTTTAAGACCAATGGCTAAGCAATGACTGTCT
>JAMWDF010000099.1 GCA_023818865.1 Candidatus Omnitrophota bacterium | reverse complement strand
TAGTCAAGGCTGGTCTTTCTCCGGAGAAAGCAGTGAAAGACTTCACCCTGGAGCAAGGGAGATGATTTTTTGAGTTCAAAGGTTGACGGGGAAACAGTTAGAGAACCTTACCTTTTCCCACCACAGGGAAAGAGTTTTTCCAGGACGGAGGATGAAATGGTTTCTTTGAGCGAATCGCAGCAATTGGTTCTGGATACCATAGCCAGAAAGCCGGTCACTGGCATTCCTTCCTGGCTGATTCATGTGATGGATATTCAGATTCTTGAGGAGGTCGCTGGGGTCACACCAGGGACTTATCAACATAACCCTCAAGCAACTTACATTCTCTTTCAAAAGCGGGTGGGAACCAATTTCCTTGACCAATTTATTCCAGATAATCCTCTGACAATGACTTCTCAGGGCTATGAAAGCCAGAACCAAAGAGGGCCAACAACCGGTCAGGAAAAGATAGAACTGGACGGAATGGTGATTGATTCCCCTGAAGCCGTGGTGGAACATCTGGAAAAAATAGTTTTCCCGAAAATGAGGAAGAACATTGAGGCATTTGACTCTTTCAGGCATTGCCAGAAGATTATTGAGCAGGAAAGGAGAATCCAATCTCTCCTGGCTCCGGAAATTCTTAAGACCGGATACGGTTTTATCAATTTCCCCTGTTTCCGTTATGGCTCTTACGGCTACCAGAACTACTTTATGGCTTATGCTCTCTATCCGGAAATAATTGAAAGAGACTTTAAACTGCAGGCAGACTTGGCCGAATTGAACAACCAGGCGGCCGTTAGGGCAATCCTGGAGGGAAATTTACCCCGGCTTTTCCGGCTTGACCACGACATGGCTGATTCCCGAGGTACCCTGGTGGATATCCGCAGCCTGGAGAAAATCTGGTTTCCCCATTTCCAGCGAGCTATCAGCCCGGTGGCCAAAATATCAGGAATGAACTTAATCTGGCACTGCGATGGTAACTTGATGAAAATGATTCCTGGACTGATTGCTTGCGGAGTGAAAGGTTTTCAGGGATTTCAGTATGAATTCGGGATGGACTATGAAAAAATCTGCCGGATGAAGACAAGGGATGGAGACTCGCTTCTGATTATCGCTGGGGTCTCAGTTACCCGAACCCTTCCTTATGGTACACCGGACCAGGTTAAGCAGGAGATGGAGTATCTGGTGGAAAAAGGCCCTCCGGTAGGTTTGTGTCTGGGCGCTTCCAGCTCCATAACGCCAGGCACGAGAAAAGAAAATGTTCTCACCTTGATAGAAGGATTAGACTACTACCGGAAACATGGTCGGGGTAAACAGAAAAACCGCTTTTATGTCTCAAAAGAAAACCCTTTTTGAATTAACGAATCTTGACCGGAAGATTTACCGGGAAAAAATTTCACCTTTTTTGCCTGAATCCCTCGTTGATATTCATACTCATGTCTGGCCAGTCAGGTTTAAAAAGACACTAAGCCAAGTTTCTCGTTCAGTCACCTGGCCTGACCGGATAGCTAAGATTCACCCTATTTCTCATCTTCAGTCAACCTATCAATTGATGTTCCCTGATAAGAAAGTTACCCCTTTACTTTTCAGCCCTGTTCCTTCTTTCAGGAATCTAAAGCTGCTCAATTCTTATGTGGCCAAGATAGCTAGGCGTACTGGTTTCCCTTCTCTTATTTTTTCTTCTCCCTGGTGGTCAGGAGAACAACTGGAAGAAAACATTGTCAAAGGGAAATTCCTTGGAGCCAAGTCTTATCTCAGTTTGGCGCCGAGGGAATTGAAACCTGAAGAAATTCGCATCTATGACTTTTTCCCGCCAAACCAACTAGAAGTGCTGAACCAGCATGGTTGGATATTGATGCTTCACCTGCCCCGACCAGGTCGGCTGAAAGATCTGGTGAACCTACAATGTCTGGTGGAAATAGACCAAAGATACCCGAAAATGAAAACCATTGTCGCTCATGTTGGCCGCGCTTACTGCAATGAAGATGTTGGTTCTTCTTTCAACTTTTTGAAAGGAACTAAGAACCTTTACTTTGATATCTCTGCCAACACCAACGAGTGGGTCTTCACCCAACTGATAAAAGCAGTGGGCCCGGAGAGAATTCTTTTCGGCAGCGACCTGCCAGTGACCAGGATGAGAACCAGACGCATCTGTGAGCAGGGCAGATATGTCAATTTGGTACCGAAGGGTCTTTATGGTGATGTTTCCGGTGACCCTCACTTGAAAGAAGTAACCGGTGAGCAGGCAGCATCTCTGACTTTCTTTCTCTACGAAGAAATTCTATCTTTTCTCCAGGCAGCAAAGAGAGTTGGCCTAAGTAGGAAAGAAATCAGAGCAGTATTTCACGATAACGCTGCCTCCATCCTTAACCGGGTGAAGTCCGGGGATAGCTATCAACTCCAAATGGTCTGGTGTCCGGGGAAGATTTTTCTTCCTGATGTTCAATTGCCATCTGGCTACCGGTTGAGGACCTTTCGGTTACGCGATGCGGCCAGCTACATCCGGCTACTAAGAAGGGCAGGGTTTACCCGATGGAAGAGTTTGCCGGCAGTACTGGAGCGAGCTCTTCCCGGCGGGATTTTCCTGGTAGAAGATAAAAGGTCTCACCTGGTGGCTACTGCTTGTGCTCTCCACCATCCAACCAAGTTTCACCCAGAAGGGGGAGAACTGGGTTGGGTTGCGGTTGACCCGGCTCACCGGGGAAAAGGGCTTGGCCAAGCAGTCTGCCAGGCAGCCATAAGAAGATTTCTCCAGGCAGGTTATCGCCGAATTTATCTTCTCACTGATGATTGGCGGTGGCCAGCGATAAAGATTTATTTTCGGCTGGGATTTCAACCATTTTGCTATCAACCTGGTATGAAAGAGCGCTGGAGAAAAATTGCTGACCAACTAAAAATACCCTTCACTATTTAGCCGCTTTCAGTCTTTCCTTTATTCCTTATTCAGCGGTATAATAAAAAAAAGGAGGGGTTATGAGTTTCTCAAGGAACTTGAAATGGTTGGCTGTTGCATCTCTTCTTTTTACCTGCTGGTTAACAGGAGAGCCATTAGAGCAGGTTACCACTCCCCGGATACCCTCTGGCTCCGGAACGATAGTGGAAGGTAAAGCCATCCTCAGATTGGTTACTGGTGAGAGCCAATGTTCCCTCCACCAGGAAGAGGTAGAGTACCGGTTTGCGGTGAGCCTGGCGCCAGTTGTTTCCCCAAGGGCCGCTGATGTTTTTGTTGGCAGCTGGAATGGACCAGAGCAAACCTTGGTGGTGCCCCTACCGCCTGTTCTCGCCGAAGGAGCGTTTATTCGGGTTTACCTGTACGCACAAGCCAGATGTGCGGTAAATCGGCGGGTGCATTCTCCCTGGTCAGCTCCGGGTAATTTATCCCTGGTACCGCTCCAGTGGGAAAAATATATTCCGATGCCTGAGCAAGTTCAGTTTCGGTCAGTAACTGTCCGGCGCCAAACTGTTGCTTGCCTGACCATTAATTTTCCTGACAGCGGTTTTGCAGTCCTTGACTGGGGTCTGCCTATTCGCACAGATGCTGGTTTTACCGTGGATGCCCAGATAGTGCGCTGGTCAGGGATTACTCTACCGGTCATCTCTCCGCAAACTCACCGCTATTCCCTCGGGTATTTACCCCCTGGGGTGTATGAATTCCAGTTTAATGTATGGGGAGAAAAAGTAGCAATTTATCGGTTCTTGGTCTCTTCCCTGCCGGTAGATATAAACCAAGACGGCCAGTTCAGCGCCATTGACCTGACCAGCTTGATGAGAATGATTCTTGGTCTACCGGTGACTATCTCTGGCCAGACTTATTTTCCTCCTTATCCTGCCTGGTTGATAGAAGCGGCTGATGTTAATGGGGACGAGCTACTGGATATCACTGACCTGATTCAATTATTGCCAGGGAAAGAAACTACTGGATAATAAATACCTCAGCAAAGGGAGCAAAAGTTGCGGCTTAAGGTTGTTGTTTTCTTCTTATCTTTTATCCACTGCTGCTTGGCTACCCAGGTTTATGGCCTGGCGCAATGGACAGTAATGGTCTATCTGGATGGAGACAATAATCTGGAGCAGAATGCGATTGATGATTTTCTGGAAATGGCTCAAGTTGGCTCCACCAGCCAGGTTAATATTGTGGTCCAATTTGACCGGATACGAGGTTATGACTTCCGTTACAACGACTGGACAGAGACCCACCGTTTCTACGTAACCCGAGGCATAACACCTACTCTGGCAAACGCTATCAGTGACTGGGGTGACGGAAAAGGCGGCCGGGAAGTGAATATGGGTAGTCCGGAGACATTAGTAGATTTTGTGTCCTGGGCAATGCAAAACTATCCGGCCGGTAAGTACGCTCTTATCCTTTGGGACCACGGCAATGGTTGGAAATCTGTCCAAGAGGAAATTAATTCTCTTAACCAGGCGTTAAGCCGGACCTTTTCCCAGCAAGAAAAAAACCAATTCAAACAGCAGATAAGAAAATTGGAAGAAAAACTGGCTAGGTGGAAAATAGAAAAATCAGTCTGCAGTGATACTACCTCTGGTGACAATCTAACATTGAAAGAGTTAAAACTGGCGCTGGAGCAGCTCCCTGGTTCTTTGAACATCATCGGGTTTGACGCTTGCCTTATGGGGATGATAGAAGTGGCTTATGAAATCAGGGATTTTGCTTCGGTGATGGTTGCCTCTGAGGAGTTTGAATATGTTAATGGTTGGCCATTTCACACTATTCTTGGTGATTTAGCTAGCAACCCTTTAATGATGGCAGAACAACTAGCGAGCGTTATGGTGGAAAGATACTGGCAAGAAAATGGATTTTCCGGCCCGGTAACTCTTTCCGCTATTCGACTGGGGGAATGTTTTAGTTTGCGGCACGCCCTGGATAATCTAATTTCTGCTCTTCAAGCAACTGGGGAGTGGATCGCAGTTCACATTGGTCTTGGGTCCACCAAGCGTTTTGATGACCCTGATTACAAAGACTTGAGAGGTTTCCTTCAGGGATGTCTATCTGGAGCTAGTGACCCGACGCTAAGACAGGCATTACAGCAGGCTTTGGCCCAGTTTGACCTGACAATCATTCTTTCCTGCGGTCCTGATGGGACCAACGGTCTATCTATCTACCTGCCTGACTACGGCCATCAGGTCAGCCAGCTTTATGCTCCGGAAGTAGTTACCTTCGCCGAATCTTCCTGGGATGAATTTCTTTTGTCTTTTCAGCAAATAGACCCCTTTAGCGGCCTGGAGTTTTTCTGGGAGGAAACATTTGGTCAAGGTCAGCCTTTGGGCTGGACAGTTGTTGATGGCTATTCGGATGGGAAAACCTGGAGTTTTACTAATCCTGGAGGAAGAAGTATTCCCGGTTTTACTGCGCCCTTTGTGATTGTAGATAGTGACTGGGCTGGTCGAGTGGACATGGATGAGAGTCTGATTACCCCGGTCATCAGTCTGCCGGTAACCAAATGTTACCTGATTTTTGAGCACTTTTTCAAGTTTTACTCCCTAGGAAAGGCAGAAAAAGGAGACCTGGATATCCGGGAAGAAGGAGGAGAATGGGAAACTCTTATTTCTTTTGCCGACCAGGATGCTTCTGGTCTGGTGATAATTAACCTTAGAGATTATTTAGGCAAAAGGGTGCAGCTTCGCTGGCATTACTACAATGCAAATTATGACTGGTACTGGGCGATTGACAACGTGAGAATAATGAAAAAACCTGGCAATCAAGCTGAAGGTGATATCAACCAAGATGGCTTGATTGATATTTTTGATGTTATATTATGTCTAAGAATGTGTCTGGGGATTATCCCGGTCAATCTTGAGATGGCAGACGTTGACGGCAGCGGCACGGTTGATATTCGGGATGTGATCATCATTCTGGAAAAAAGTTTGAGAAATTAGGGCTAACATTGACGAAGGAGGAAAAGTGCCAAGATTGCTGATTTTCTGCTTTTTGGTGGTAAGTCTCACTATCGTTTCCGGAGAGGAGAAAAAGCAGGGGAAAGTGGTGGCCAGCATTGGTTCAGAGAACATTTCTCTTCAGGAAGTAGATGAAGAATTCAACCAGTTTGGCCGGTCAGGCTTTTTCCCAGGAGCTGGAGGAAACAATGAAATGAAGAAGCGGCTACTTGACCAGATTGTCCGCGAGCGCCTTTTCCTGAAGGCAGCTAAAGAGGCTAAGGTGACCTTAACCTCTCAAGAAGAGCGGCAGATAGAGAAGATGAGAGCTCTTTTGATTATCCGGAAGTATGTGGAGGAAGAACTGAAGAAAAAGCCAATCACCGAAGAAGAGATGAAATCTTATTACCAGGCAAACCAGTCTCAGTTCACAACCAAGGAGCAGCGAAAGATTGCCCGCATTCAGGTGAAGGAAGAAAAGCAGGCTGAGGAAATTCTGAAAAAGTTAAAAGAGGGAGCTGATTTCGCTACTCTGGCCAGAGAAAACGGAACTGATGCCGTGGCTAAAAGGGGTGGGGAGCTTGGCTGGTTGGCTAAGGAGGGATTGCCGGAACCATTGAGAGAAGTAGCGTTTAGACTGAATAAAGGAGAAAACAGCGCGGTGATTACGACCCCAGAAGGCTGGACAATTTTGAAAGTAGAAGATATCAAACCAGCGGAAGTAAGACCATTTGAAAAGGTTTCGGCAGAGATTAGGAGAAAATTGGAGCAAGAAAGGATAAAGGAGATAGAAAATAAATTGAAAGAGCAGTACCAGGTTAAAGTGGATTACACCGCCCTGGAATCATCCGGAACGCAGTAGGGCGAAGGAGGGAGGATGACATTTAGGCTGCAAATGGCTATAGGGATAATCAGCGGGTTAGCGCTGGCTGGGTTGTGTCTGGGAGCAACTATTCAGGTGGAAAGTATAACGATTTCTTCCCAACCAGGTTCCATTAGCATACCGGTAACCATAGAGGCCGAAACACCATTTGCCAGTTTTCAGTTCACTCTGCGCTACAATCAGAACGTTTTGAGGCTGACTGGTATAGACAAAGGACCGCTGGTAGGTTCTTTCACTGTGATGCATAACACCGAGGTTGTCGGTACAGTCAGATCAGCTGGTTTTGACCCTGGTTTAGCCGGAGTTTCCGGCAATGGGGTGCTGGCTAATCTCCATTTTGAAGTTTTGCAAGCTGGGTATTCTTACCTCAACTTAAGTGAAGTAAAAATGAGTGACGCTCAAGGGAAACCTTTAGCCTGCGGCAGCCGCTCTGGCTTTTTTCGGGTAGCCACTGATGTCCAATCAGGAACCGGTGGGGGAAATATCACCGGAGTGAATGTTCAGACTGGCGGGGGTTCGGCCACTGTTTCTGCTTCAGGTACTTCTGGTGGTTATACCCGGGTCCAAGTTGGCGAAACTACTGTTTCCGTGCCCTCAACTTCTTCAAGACCAGCCCCATTTCCAGGCAGTCCTACTACTTCAGTTTCAGCAATACCAACTGTAGGGCCGGAAAAACCAGGGGTTCTGACACCGGTTCAGCCAGAATCAAAAAAACCACTCCCTGAATCTCCTTCTAACAGTGTTGTTCTTCTGGTCAAATCTGACTTTGGTAAAACCAGCCCGGCTCCTGGGATTACCACCTACACCAAAGGAGATAAGGTTGACTGCCGGGTAGAAACAGGAATCCTGGAGGAAAACGGGGAGCAATTAACCTGTGTTGGCTATGAAGGAACTGGTTCGGCCCCAACCGGGACTGGTAGCAGCGTTAGTTTTGTCATCCAAGAAGATTCAAAATTAGTCTGGAAATGGGTAAAAAAGCCGGTGGAAAAAGAATTTGTCATCTCTGCTCCGGCTGCGGTGAATTTCTCCCAGGGAGAAAAAGAAATAAAGCTGCCGGTGAAAGCAATCTTTCTTGGCGGTTTCAATCGGCCTGTCAAACTAAGGGTCAGCGTTCCCCAAGAGTGGCAGGTATCCTGGGAAGAAAACGAGTTGAAGCCTGAGAAAAGAGAAACCAACCTGAGACTGAAAACTGACAAGAAAGTGGCAGCTGGTGTCTATCAGGTAATCATTGAAGGGCACGCCGGGGAGATGAAAAAAAGTTGCCAAGTGGCAGTTACTGTGCCTGGTGAGGTGAAACTGGGTCAGCCGAAGGTTGATCAGAAAAAGAAAGAAGTGGAGGCCTCGGTGCTTTTGAGTGAAAACATCGGACAGGTAGCCAGCCTTCAGTTAGTCGTGGAAGTGCCGGGAAATCTTAAGTTGAAAAACCTCCGAGCAGCCGCCCCTGAACAAAAGATTCTTAACGAAATTAAGGAAGAAAAAAACATCCTTAAAGTCACCGCCGCAATTTTCCCCTCTGCTTCTCCGCCGCATCTTTTGAGCCTAATTTTTGACTTGAAACGGCCGGCTGGTAAAGATTTTGCGATTAAAGTTAAGGATGCCAGCCTCTGGAACGAAAATGGCGAGAAAATTCCCGTTTTTCTTCAGCCTTGAATTACTAAGGCGCAATAATGTAAAGAATCTAAAAATCTGATAAAGTACCCTTTTGCCCCGTTCTCGTCAAGGACGGTCCTTGCGCAAGGACCGTCCTTGCGCCAGAATGCAAAAGCCGTTGCGGGAGGTGCGCTGCACAGTCTTGCCTTACTGGACGATGGCCGGGTGGCTGTCTGGGGAGCACAGTATTTTATGCCTGAGACAGCCGC
>JAMWDF010000098.1 GCA_023818865.1 Candidatus Omnitrophota bacterium | reverse complement strand
ACTGAAAATCCTCGGGCGAACCGTTTCAAGGCACCGGCATATTCGTTATCAATCACCAACTGACAGGGAGAATTCATCTCGGCTCCGGAAAGGAGACCGAAACATTCAATTCCGGCTGAACCAGCGATGATAGCCGGAATAACATTAAAGGAAGCCTGCAATCCAGCCTCAATTCCTGGTTGTTTGGCATCAGGATAAACAGCACTAGCCCATAAACCAGCTTTCAGTCTTCTGGCAAGTTGCCCCATTGCCAGTATAACCAGGCCTCTTTCTGGTCGGCCAAAGGGAAACATTCCTGTTTTCATGTCTAAAACCGAAGAGTTTGTCTGCAACCATAGTTTTTTCCATCCGTAGCAGCAGCGGTAAAGAATGTTTACAAAAAGAGATTCAGCCAAGTCCAAGGAAACCACTGCCGCTAAAGTAGCTGGAGCTGAACCGCCGGCTGAATGCATGAAACCAATCCCAGCCAGCAAGCCTTTTTCCCAAAATCGGACAAAAATTTCTGCTTCCTGCCGGGAAAACTTCAAAGGTGAAATCAATTCTACCTCGGCGAATGTCCTCCGGCGCAAATTCTCTCCTTTTGCCTCAGCGATGATCTCACCCATCTCCAGGATGTAAGGAATCAACTCTACACTTCTAACTTCTCCACAACCGCTCAGTTTTCTCTCGGCATACTTCCAGGCGATTAGTCTCATATAAAGGGGACCAAGGCTGGCCGGTACATCTGAGGGAATGCCCATTACTCCCAGGCGGTCAATGTTTTCCAGGTAATCAGCCAGTTTAGTCATCTCCGCAATGGTAGCTTGGGTATGCGGCTTTACCTGGCCATTGAGACCAAGGTAATATTGGGGATAAGTGCCAGCAGTCACCTCCAGCCCTCGGTTACTTACTCGGCGGCCACCCCAGGGGAAAAGACAGGATGTTTCCAGCCCCTCATCCTGATCATATTCTTCCCGAGATTCCCCGATAAATCTTTCAACCAAGCTTTCGGGAAAACATAACGGTTTGCCCAAACTGTTCTGTTTCGCCCCATTGGAAACCAGCAGATCAGTAAGGGTTTCGTTTTCCACCAAAACGCCAATTTCCGCGAGGAGCCTCAGCGCGTTTCTGAAAATTTTCTCTTCTTCTTGTCGGCTTAAGACATCTGCTGACCAGGGTAACATTCCTTCTCCTAACTAAAATATGGAATGCCGGGTCAACACCACTGGTATCCGCTGGCCTATCTTCCGGTTGGTTACCTGTTTAAGCAATTTGAGCCCGGTAGTGACTATCTCTTTCACTAGTTTCCCACCGAGAGACCGGCTTGCCAGGAAAGGGTCGCCCATCACTCCGACCTTAATCTCCGGTCTTTGACTAACATGCGGAGCTACCCAGGGAAGATTCAAGGCTTTTTCCACCTTTTGATACCAATCAGGATCCTCCCTCATTTTCCTGGCGAGGGCTGGTTTATCCAGAGAACGACGGTTCAAATGCACCCTTTTCGCTGCCAAGGCCAGCATCAGCGAAGTTTCAAACTCCCCGGCATGGAAATCTTTTTTCTTCTTGCACTCCTGGGACCACCTGGAGGACAATTCCCACACCGGTATTACGGCCATTAAGCGGTCAGCAAAATGCGGCCGCTTGTGGAAGTAAAGATGTTTGAAATTCATTAAGGCTTGATAGTTTTCACTCCCGCCATGCCCAAGAATAAACAGCACATTGAGTATCCCCTGAGAAAAAAGAGAATCAGAAATGTCAGAAATCACCATGACCACTGTTTCCGGACTGACATTGATGGTCCCAGGAAGAGTGCCCCCTGAAAAAAGATAAGGATACAAAGGGGCAACGAAACAATCACTTTTTCTGGCAATCCTGACAGAGATTTCCCAGGCCAGATGGCAATCAGTAAAGGTAGTCAGATGGTAACCGTGTTGCTCGACCACTCCTAAGGGAACAAGAACGGTCCGGCAGCCCCGGTTAATTAGAGTGCGGATTTCTTCTACTGTCAGGTTCTGCCACAGATAGGGTCGGGTTATCTTCGCTTGTTGTTTTTTTGGCATATTCCCTCCTGATTGAATTTTTCTATGAGCCCTAACCGGTCCCTATCCTTTCAGTCCGGCCGCGACATTAGCATTCTTGATTTCCCCCCGGTAAAGAGCCAAACCTTTGGCTAGGGCTTCGCTCTTCTCCCAGGCGGTCTCTCCATATTCGGCCAGGAGTCGCAGATAAGGAAAAGAAGCGTAAGCCAGGGCATACGTGGATGTTCGGGGAACCACGCCTGGCGTGTTGGGTACGCAATAATGGACCATTCCCTCTTCTACAAAGATGGGCGACTGATGGGTAGTAGGGCGGCTTGTTTCAAAGACTCCGCCTTCGTCTATAGAGACATCTATCAGAACCGTGCCCTTTTCCATCAGTAACAAATCCCGTCTTTTTAGCAGCACCGGTGTGCGCCGACCAGGAATCAGCACCGCACCAATCAGCACGTCTGCATCGCTAATAGCGTTGGTTAAGTTTTTTGAATTGGAATAGAGGATCTGAGCCCCAGGAAGGTTATCTTCAAGGAACCGCATTCTTTCCTGGTTGATTTCCAGGATTACCACCTCGGCCCCAATCCCTAAGGCAATTCTCGCGGCATTGAAACCTACTGCTCCTCCACCAATGATTACCACCTTACCTTTTTTCACCCCAGCCACCCCGCTTAAAAGGATGCCTTTGCCTCCGTACTCTTTTTCTAAGTATTTCATTCCCTGCTGAATGGATAGCTTGCCGGCAATCTCACTCATTGGCCGCAGGATGGGCAAAATTCCATTTTCTTCTACTAGTTCATAAGCCACACAGGTAACTCTCCGTTTGAGAAGTTCTTCCGTCATCAACCGGTTAGCGGAAAAGTGAAAAAAGGTGAAGAGTATCTGACCTTCCCGGAGCCAGGGCCATTCACTTTCCTGCGGTTCCTTCACCTTAACGATTAAGTCAGCATTTCCGTAGACCTCTTCAGCCTTCTCCACAATTTTCGCCCCAGCTTCTTGGTAATCTTCGTTCTGACAACCGGCCCCAGAGCCTGCCTCTTTTTCCACCAGCACTGTGATACCGGAATGACTTAACTGAGCAACCACCTCAGGAATGATTCCCACTCGGTATTCCTCGCTTTTTATCTCTCGGGGAACTCCTACCACCATGGCTACCTCCTCATTGACTCAACACACTCAATTACTGCCTCAGCCATGTATTTCACCTGGTCTTCAGTTAATGGGTAAAGAGGGAGATGGGTGAACCGATTTCGGAAAGCTTCTTCCGCTACCGGACAGCTCTTCTCCATGGCGGCTGTATCATAACCTAACTGGCGCATGATACTGAATTTGTAAAGGGGAGCGAAATGAGGGATTTGAACCACACCCTTGGCTTCCAATCTTTTCTTGAATTCTTGGATATTGCCCTTGAAAAACTTTGGGTCTAACTGGAAAAGATAGAGGTGATAGGTAGACTGGGAGTTTTTCTCATCAAGTTTCTGAGGAATAATACCTGACACCTGAGAAAAACGCCTGGTAAGATACTCTGCGTTTTTCCGACGACGGGCAATAATTGCCTTTATCCTTTTTAACTGAAGGAGGAATCCCAGGGCCTGAATTTCAGTAGCGGAATGGTTCCCCGGGGCAAAATATCCACCTTTGCCTTTGAGCGCCAAGACATCGTAAAGCCAAGTAGGAATCTTCCGGGATGGGTCAAGACCGACAAACCTTGCCTGAGCCAATTTTTTGCCAAACGGTAGATTGGTCACTAGAAGCCCACCTTCTCCCAGACTGTTGATGTTTTTAACCTCATGTAGACTGAAAGCACCAAAATGACCGATTGTTCCTACCATCTTTCCCCGGTAGACAGCTCCCAAGGCATGGGCGGCATCTTCAATAACAACAATATCCCGTTGTTTCGCCAGTTTCATAATAGGCGCCATATCCACTGGGTAGCCTCCGAGATGAACCGGAATAATCACTTTTGTTTTCGGGGTAATCTTTCTCGCCACATCAGCCGGGTCCATATTAAGAGTGACCGGGTCAACATCAGCCAGCACCACTCTGGCTCCAACTTCCAGAGGATAAAGAATGGTGGAGATAAAGGTAATGGCTGGGGCAATGACTTCATCTCCAGCTTTCAACCCGGCATACTTATAGCCGATCTCAAAGCCAGCGGTGGCGTTGGTCAGAAGACAAGCATAGGGGGTCTTCAAGAATTTTTTAGCCGCCTCTTCTGCCTCCTGAACGCGATTACCCAAGGTAAGTTTCCCGGCCCGGCCAGCCAGTTTCCCCAGTTGTTTCATAGAAAGATGAACTTTTCTTAGCGCTTCCTCATATTTCTGCCTTTGCTCACCGGCTGGAGGTAAAAGAAATCTAACAATCTCCATTACATCCTCAACCTCAAAACTTTCTCCCACAGCACACCAGGGAACTTTGGCTGCCCCAGTATCATAACGGAAATCCGAAACTCTGCTTTTCCTTTTCATCGCTACCTCCTGGCTTTTTTATCTCTCTGGCTATGAGCTGGCAAGTGAAAACCGGTGGAAAAAAGGTTTTCCAGAACCCAGGCTGCTGCTCCCCTGGCTCCGATCTTAGAACCCAACCGGGAAACTGTCACTTTCAGCCTGGATTTGGCCTCTGGGAACACCTCCTCCTTGACTCTGTCCATTAACTCCTGAACCCGTTCTGAGCCCAGCCAGTCAAAATTTTCATCAAGGATTACTAAGGCCGGGTTAAGGATGTTAACTAAAGTAGCAATACTCACGGCCAAGTAGGTAAGCCTTTTCTTGATTTTTTTGTCCTTTCCTTTATCTATCAAATTTTTAATCTCTGGCCAGCAACAGAGTACTTCCAGACAACCAGGCCGACCACAGCGACAAATCTTCTTTTCTCCGATAATTCGGGTATGGCCGAGTTCCCCAGCAATTGCTTGGCTGCCCCGGACTATCTGTCCGTGAGAAAAAATACCGCAGGCAATACCTCTGCCGTACTCAATGAAAACGAAGTTATCCACTCCTTTGGCTTGGCCAAACCAGTATTCAGCCATGGCTTTCGCCTGTTCGCTATTGGAAAGAATGACTGGTAGATGAAAGGTTTCTTCCAGGGTCTTTCGCACCGGGACATTCTTCCAGACAGGCAGGATGGAGGAATAAAGGCTGATTCCTTTTTCAAAATCTACCAGCCCAGGGTCAACGAAACCCAGACCGGCCCTGGGCACTTCCGGAGAAATACCCATCAGTCTGGTGATTGTTTCCTGGATGGCTTTCCAAATTTCTTCTTGGTCGGCTGAGACAGGAAGGAGAATTTCTTCTTCAGCCAGGTCCTGCCCCAGCAAGTTTGTCAAAACTCCAGAGACTTTTTCCTGGCTGAGTTCCACCCCGATCACCAGTCTCCCAGAAGGATTAATTTCTAACCAGCCGGTATATCTTCCCCGGGGACTTGTTTTCTTGAAGCATTCCTTCAGAAGACCTTCAGTCTTCAGATTGTCTACAATGATACCTACTGTGCCTAAGCGGATCCCTGATAACGCTCGCAAACTAGCCCGGGAAACAGGTTGATTTTTTCTGACCAGATTGAGCAGTACCTGGCGCTGCTGCCAGTAAATGGAGAGAACTTTAACCATGCTAAATTGTATATCACCCACCAGGCAACGTCAATATTTTCACCAGTGAAAATATTGGTAACCCTGGAGAGAAAGAAGGATAGTTAATTACCGGAAGAGACAGGCGCTCCGGGCCAGGGGGACCAAGTTAGCTCTCTGATGATGCCTTCTTTGACGGTCGCCAGAAGTTTTCTGTCTTTTCCTTCCGGAGTAACACTCCAGATTGCCTGACCATTCAGGACAAAAACAACTGCCTGGCTATCTGGACGGAGGGCGGCTTCTTGACAAGAGACGTTTTGTTCAAACTGGGCAATTACTTTCCACCGCCCTGAAGCTTCTACCCGGCAAACAGATTCCTTTTTCCCCAGGGCGGTTGTGACCACTAAGTAATCGCCATCTGGAGCCCAGGCGTTTTGAGTGTAATTGATTTGACCTGCGAGTCCTCGGATTCCGGTTTTAGTTATTTCCCCGGTATAAGTATCCAGCACCACCAGTTCTCGTTTTAACCGTCGCCATTTCTCTAACAGCCTCCTGGCGTTCTTCTCCAAACCTTCAGTCGTTTCTCCCTCTTTTGGCATTCTAATTTTATCTACAGTGGACTTCTCCAGGAAGAGTGTCGCCACAAGTCTCCGACTATCTGGTGACCAAACCACCGGTGCTGGCTCGGCCGGTTCCAGAACGACCGAAACGCGGTCACCTATTGTTTCCATTACTACCAGTTTGGCTGCTGGACCAGCTCCTTCATAGAAGGCTACCGCAGAACCATCTGGGGAGAAAACCGGCCAGCGAACTGGCTGGTTCAGTTTCCCAGGGAGTATCTTTGACCCTTTCTGGGTTCCTTCCCGGTCAACAAAAACAATCTGGCGAGAATTTCCCGGATGGATGGCCAACCATTTTTGCCCGCTTGCCCAGCTGAAAAACCCGCCTTCTACCTCCAGCGGTATTTCCTTTTCTTCACTTTTTGAAATATCCCAAAGGGCAAAACGTTCCTGGCTGGTACCATCTTCTTTTTTCTTCAGGATAAGGGCCGCCAGGGTAGACTCACCAAAGACCCAACTGATGTGTTCCGCTTGGCTGCCCACTTTTTTTAGCCCTTTCCCTTCAGAATCGATCACCCAGACCTGACCAGGCTCCTCTGGTGAATCAACAACAAAAGCCAGAGACCAAACTCGGCCGGCTAAAACATTCGCTATTTCCTTTTTTCGTTGTTGCATTTCCTCTTGCCTGCGCCGTTTAATCTCTTTGTCAAGCGAGCTGGGTTGGCGCTGGAGGAGTGGCTCTTCTATCACTGACACCACTTCTTTCTTATGATTAAAACCGACTGAATAAAACCAGACTTCCAGCCAGTCAGTTTCTGAAACGTATTTTTTTTCAGGCGGCCCGAGTAATTCTTCCACAATTGTCTGGGACATTCCTGGCCAGATTTCTGCTCGTAAGACAGCCGCCTTTACTCCTTCTGGAAGATCTGGTTTCTCCTGGATGTATTTGCGCCTAAAGTTTTCATCTAAGAAAAAATCCTTTTCTGCCCGGAAGGCTTTCTGAGAAACGCACCCGGTTAACAAAGCCAGAATCAGCCAGAAAGATTTTTTCATTGCCCTACCCTTTCTTTTATCATAGCACAATTTGTTTTTTCCCGGCACCTTGGAGCCAGCAAGGGAATAATCTACAACCTGGTTTCCTGAACCACCTGATATAAAGCGACAACATTCTCCAGTTTGACGCTATTATCCAGTTCCGTCGTTGAACCAATAAAATATCCAGGGTAAGCATCCTTGATTGCCTGCCGGCAAACCTCTTTTACTTCCTCTGGTGATTTCAAAGCCATCAACTGGCTGATATCAATTCCGCCGGCCAGAAAAATCTTGTTGCCATATCTTTCTTTCAACTCCTTCAACGACATGCCGGCCACTGTCTCAATTGGATTAAGGCCGTCAATTCCTGCCGCCACCAGATCGTCCATCACTTCCATTAGATAACCATCTGAGTGGAAAAGACACACCAGTCCGTGTTCGTGCCAGGCATCATTGAGCCGTTTCAGCCTGGGGAAAAACTCCCGGCGTAAGAATGCTGGTGAGTGGAGTAACCTCTGTTTGCAGGCAATGTCGCCGTAAGTCAAGACTACTGGAGAAAGTTGGCGGTCAGCTATCGTCTGACAGATAACCACATTCATTCTGGTACGCAGTTCTAAATATTCAGAAACCAGTCCAGGCTCATCCTGTTCCAGATAGCAGAACAGGTCAAACCCTAACTGGTGTCTAAGGTCGTCCAAACCAGTCCCTTGTTGAGCCAAAAGATTAACAGTATCCCCAATCGTTTCCTGACATTTGAGAAAATCTCGGTGATAATTCTCCCGGTAAGATTTAGCCTGACTGGGGAACTCTTTCAGATTCTGGGCTATCCGGCGGATTGCCTCTTTTAAATAGTTTCTAGCCCCAGATTCGTCGGCAAATGGTCTGCGGACAATCCAAGTAGTTTTCTCCCGAACACTGCTGCGATAAACAAACCCAAATTCATCTTTGGTCTCTTCATCCTGCAGCGGCCCAAAACCAACACTTCTGGTCATATCCAGAAAAGCGTTTACTGCCTTGCCCACAATCCGGTTAAGTTTTTCTCTAGTTTCTTCATCAGCTCTTAAAACAGGTAATCTTTCTCCGCTAAAATACTCAAAGGCCGCGTCACACCGGAGAAGGTCGTAGATGGGTACCCGATCTGTTTCCAGAAGTCGCAAGGTTCTCTCTACCATTAGCCGACAGGATATAATATTGAGGTTGGTAATCAGGTAAAGTTATTCTCAACTATAAAAGGGAAAACCATGACCCTGGACCCAGAGTATCTTCGACCTACAGAAGTTTGCAATCTCCATGACCCAGAGATTGCGCGCTGGAGTCAGACACTGACCAGAAATCTTTACACAGACAAAGAAAAAGCTGTAGCAATTTTCAACTTTGCCCGGGAAAAAATTGTTTACCGCTTTGACTATCCGGCTACCCTAGCCTCCCAGACTTTAATCAAGAAATACGGCAACTGCTTGAACAAA
>JAMWDF010000097.1 GCA_023818865.1 Candidatus Omnitrophota bacterium | reverse complement strand
TCTCCTCCAGGATAAACATGGTCAGGTAGCCAACACCCATTCTATTTCTGCCGGACTTGACTATCCCGGAGTAGGACCGGAACACTCCTTCTATAAAGAAACTGGTCGGGCTATCTACACTGCCGTTACGGACAATGAAGCCTTGCGAGCCTTTCACTTACTCTCGGAAAAAGAAGGTATCATTCCTGCTTTGGAATCTGCCCATGCTTTGGCTTGGGTGGTCAAGAACCGTCGGCAGTTTTCGAAGAAGACCATTATCGTGGTAAATCTCTCCGGCCGCGGAGACAAGGACGTAGCCGAGGTAGCCAGGTTGGAGAAAATAACATGAATCTGATAGAGAAGAAATTTGCCGAGCTGAAAAGCAAGGGACATAAAGCTTTGATTAGTTACTTAACCGCTGGCTTCCCCGACGTGGCCACCAGTTTCCAAGTGATGAGGGCTACTCAACAATGGGGTAGTGATTTGTTAGAAATCGGAGTCCCTTTTTCTGACCCTATAGCTGATGGCCCGGTAATTCAACATGCTTCCTATCAATCTCTCAAACAAGGTATCACCCTAACAGAAATTTTTCTTCTTTGCCAAAAACTAAATAAAGAACTTACTATTCCCTATCTCTTAATGAGCTATTACAACCCCATTTACCAATATGGATTAAGAAACTTTGCCCGGGATTGCAGAAACTCCGGGGTTTCCGGAGTAATCGTTCCTGACCTTTCCCTAGAGGAGTCAGAAGATCTTCAGTCAATTCTCCGCCAAGAGAAAATCCACCTAATCTACTTTATCACACCCTTTACCCCTATCAGTCGGATGAAACAAATTATCCGAAAAGCGACTGGATTTCTCTACATCATTTCGGTAGCTGGAGTCACTGGAGAAAGAAAAGGGTTTGACCCGAAGTTAGTTCGGTGTCTAGAAACCGTTGGCCGATTAACAACTCTTCCCCAGGCGGTGGGATTTGGGGTTTCAAAGGCAGAACAGGTCAGGGCTCTTTCGCGAAAGGCCGATGGAGTAATTGTGGGCAGCTACTTTGTCAGGAAAATGGCTGATGGTAAAATATCAGAATTGGAAAGAGCGATGAGGGAATTCAGTCAGATTGTTCATGTCTATGGCTGAGAGTCAAAAAGTAAACAAAGCTGGCGGCCGATTGCCTAAACCAGTAAAGACGAAGAGTCACAGGACACCGTTGAAAAAAATCCTGACAGCCCTGGCTATTATCCTGATGGCGGGGAACGGATATCTCTTCTATCAGAACTATCGCCAACAGCAGCAGAGGAAACTGGCCGAGCAGCAGCGTCGCTTGGCTGAAGAAGAAGATAGAAAAAAACAGCAAAAACTCTTGGAAGAGAAAAAGGCTGAATTGGCCGAAATGTTGGACCAACTTCAAAAACTCTTTAAATCCGGCCAGTATCAAAAAGTTAAAGAACTATCAGAGAAAGCCTTAGATCTAGCTCGCCAGTACAATTTTCCTGACCAAGAGATACTCCACTGGATAAGGGAGGTTGACACTCACCGGTACATGCGTTTGCTGGCGGCTTTAGAAAAAGAGGCTGAAGACATCTTTAAATATCAGTATGTGAGAAGGGCCCTAAGTAAAATACCGCGACTGCCTTCGCTGCAAAAGCGTTGGGACAGGTTGAAGGAAAAGACATACCAGAACGAATACCTGGTGTGTCTTTTCCTCGCGGAAAAAACTGCTCAGGCTGGGCTTTCTGGCCAGGAACCAGTTTTGAATTATTCCACCAGCAAGATGTACCTAAACCAGGCCGAAAAAATCAAAGTCACACATTCAGTAAAGGCGGATCACCCCCGGGAAATGTCGTTGCTAAGCTTGCAAAACACGCTTTTCTTCCAAGAAACAGACTTACAAGAAAAAACAGTGCCTAAAACAATCTACCGGATATATTGAGATGAACCAGATTCGGGTAGGAGTAGCAGGATGCGGTACGGTGGGAACTCAGTTCATCAAGATACTCCAGGGAAGGCGAACAGCTCTCTGGGAAGAAACCGGTCTCTGGTTTGATCTGGCCGGGGTGGCTGATATTGACCGGAGAAAAGCCGCCCTTGTTCGTGGCCGATTTTTTTCCGATGCCTATCAATTAGTGAAAAATCCAGAAGTAAATATTTTCGTGGAACTAATTGGCGGGCTAAATCCGGCCTACGGACTGGTGAAAGAGGCCCTCTCCCAAGGAAAGAGTGTAATCACCGCCAATAAGGCTCTGCTCTCAGAGTACGGAGAGGAATTAATGTCCTTGGCCGAAACCAACCGAGTCTACCTTGGCTTTGAAGCCAGCGTCGGCGGGGCTATTCCTATCATTAAAACAGCCAGAGAAAGCTTTGTCGGCACATCTATCCAAAGGATGCTGGGCATCCTTAACGGAACCACTAATTATATTCTCTCGCGAATGACCCTGGAGAAAATGAGCTTCTCTGCGGCTCTGGAAATGGCCAGGAAGAGAGGGTATGCCGAGGCTGACCCGGCTTTGGACCTCTCTGGTACAGATACAACCCACAAATTGGGAATTTTGGTTCGTTATCTGTTCAGAAAGACCGTCCCCTGGCGGAGAATTCCGGTTGAAGGCATTGAAACGGTCGAACCGATGGACATTCAGTACGCCCAGGAACTAGGATATAGAATCAAGCTTCTGGCTGTGGCAGATGCCCGTTCTGGCTCGCTGGACATTCGAGTCCATCCTACCCTTCTGCCAGCCAACCATCTTCTTGCCTTGGTAGAGGATGTCTATAACGCTATCTATCTTGAAGGCGATTTAATCGGCCAAAGCCTACTCTTTGGAGAAGGAGCCGGGGGAAAAGCAGCGGCTAGCGCTGTTCTTGCTGATGTAGTAGAGGTCGGACTTAAACTTCGGCAAGGCGGATATGCAAGTTTCCGCTGGCGGGAAAACGATAAGTTGAAAATAATGGAGCCATCTGCCTCTGTCTCCAGGTGTTATCTACGATTTACCGCGGTGGATCGCCCTGGGGTGCTAGCCAAGATTGCCCACATTCTCGGTAGTTATAACATCAGTATTGCCTCAGTCATTCAAAAACAGGAAAATCCTCGGAAGGCTGTTCCGATCATCGTCCTTACTCATCACTCCCAGGAAGAAGCCTTCCAGAAAGCCTTGGCGAGAATTAATCGCCTTGAAGTCATCTATCGCCCCACGATTCGCTTCCGTCTCGTAGAGTAAGTCATTATTCTTCTATAGATATGGCTACTTATATCATTTCTGTTCCAGCCAGCATTGGTAATCTTGGCAGCGGGTTTGATTGCGCTGGTGTTAGTCTTCGCTTAATGTCTACCTATACAGTGAGAATCTCTAAGCATTTAAGAATTGAGTCTGATGACCCAAGGATTCCAATCAACAGAACCAATCTTGTGTGGAGAGCTTACCAGAAAACCATGCGTTCCTTCTTCAAACCAGTTGTTCCGCTCCATCTAGTGATTCAAAATAGAATTCCTCCAGGTGCCGGCCTCGGCGGAAGCGGAGCCGCTGTCATCGCCGGAGTGATCTGCGCTTTTCTGGTGAACGGTCAACCATTAGTACCCAAGCAGATCCTTACTTCCTGTTTGCAGATTGAACAACATCCAGACAATGTAGCGGCCAGTCTAATTGGAGGTTTTGTCGTTACCACCTCCACTCGCCAACCTGAGTATTGTCACCTGCCAGTACCAAAAGGCTGGAAGGCAGTCGTTTTTATCCCAAGCAAGGGCTATGATACCAAGGAAGCAAGAAGAATCTTGCCACTCAAAGTTTCTCGCCAGGACGCAGTTTTTAACCTCAGCCGCTGTTGTTTCCTTACTCTTGCTTTCAAGGAAAAAAAAGAGTACTATCTAAAAGTCGGAATGGAGGATGCCTTACACCAACCACACCGCGCCAGAATTTATCCGCATTTGGCTCCTCTTTACCAATTAGCCATGGAAAACGGAGCCGCCGGGTGCTGCTTGAGTGGGGCTGGTCCAGCAGTGGCTGCAATTTCCTCCCACAGATGGGAAGGAATAGTTGATGCCTGGAAGGATTTTACCAGAAGAAAAAGATGGTCTGGTGAAGTTATTGTGGTAAGTCTTGGAGGGAAAACCAGCTGGAAAAAAATAAGGGATTCGGAAGCACCAAGAGCAAACGGAGAGTGAATAATTATGTACTTCATCGTAGTTGGATGTGGAAAAGTTGGCAGCCATCTGGCTAGAATATTGGCTGAAGAACATAATGTAGTGGTCATTGACCGCAATGCCCAGAGTTTTGAAAGTCTTAAACCCGTATTTAACGGTGTCACTTTGACTGGGAGTGGCCTTGACCTTGATCTCCTTAAAGAAGCCGGTATTGAAAGTTGCGATGCCTTAGCAGCGGTGAGTAGCGACGACAATGTCAATTTGGTGATTGGTCAGGTTGCCCGCCGGATTTTCCAAGTGCCAAAGGTAGTTATCCGAGTAACTGATCCAATCAAAGCAGAAGTGTATCGAGGGCTTGGGTACGAGATACTCAACGGTTCTTATCTTGTAGCGGAAGTAATTCGCGATAAACTAATTGAAGGACACTTCTCCACCTATATTCTTGAGTCCAGCCAGGTTACCATGTTAGAAGTATCGGTTACTAAGGAACAGGCCGGCCGGCGGGTAAGCAGTTTCAACCTTCCCCAGCAGTTCTATCCAGCATTGCTGGTCCGAAATGGTGAACCGATACTCCCTGAAGCCAACCTGGCAGTTCATCCGGGAGATCGGCTAATTGGCGTAGTGAAAATCTCTCAGCTTAAACAAGTCCGAAAAATTTTGGGTATCACATGAAGATAATTATCGTAGGCGGGGGCCAGGTAGGAACTTTTCTGGCAGAAAGATTGGCCGAAAACCACTATGTCACGCTGATTGAAAAAAGCCCCCGCCGGATGGAAATGCTGGCCGGTAACCCCCGCATTTTACTCATTGAAGGAGATGGCTGCCAGGTTGATACCCTGCTGGAAGCAGGAATAAAAACAGCTGATGTTCTGGCTGCTGTTACTGGCAGGGATGAGGATAATCTGATTATCTGCCAACTGGCCAAGGATGTTTTTAAGGTGCGCCGCACCGTGGCTAGAATCAACGACCCCAGACACGAAAAAATTTTCTTCCAGCTCGGAGTAGATATCGCAGTGGATAGTACGGCTATCATTGCAAAAATTATTGAGGAAGAGGTTTCTCTTGAGGACATGATCAATCTCTGCGCCTTCAAACGGGGCAAACTTTCGTTGGTCAGGGTAGACCTGCCGGAAGGCTCTCCCGTGCTGAATCAACCAATCAAGAATTTGGTGCTGCCCGAAGATACCGTCTTGGTAGCAGTGCTTCGGGAAGACGAATTTATTGTTCCCCGAGGGGAAATGGTCCTTCAAGTCGGGGATGAGGTTATTGCCCTGACCAAGGTCGAAAACGAAAAAGAGGTCCTTCACGCCCTGGTGGGCGAACTGCGATGAAAAAAAATTTCCCCTATTATCTTGCCTCTCTGCTTAAAGCCTGGGCAGGCATTTGTTTGGAAATGCTTTGCCCATTGATCATCTGTTTGTCTGCCCTAAGCCTCTGTACCCTTGTTTATCTCTTTCTCCTAATTTTTCCATGATTCCTAACTTCAGCCGGGAAGATGCTTCGGTAATCGCCCACTCTCTGGGCAGAATGATCATCATCCTCGGTTTTCTGCAAACACTGCCCCTAACGTTGGCGGTATTTCTCAGAGAATGGCCGGTTCTGCCTGACTTTCTTCTTTCTATTGTCTGCTGCTTAATTCTGGGAGGAATTCTTCTGACAATTTTCCCACCGGTTGAGGAAATCAATTGGCGACAGGGAATGATTGTGGTCGCTTTAACCTGGCTGGTGGCGATGTTTCTTTCAGCCGTACCTCTTTACCTTAGCGGCCACTTCAATTCTTTCTTAGATGCTTGTTTTGAGTGTATGAGCGCTTACGCTACCACCGGTCTTGTACTCGTTCAGGACCTGGACCACCTTTCTCTCGCCCATAACTTCTGGCGCCATCTCATGTGTTTTGTTGGTGGGCAAGGTATTATTCTGGTCGCGGGGATTTTTTTGTTTCGAGGCTCGGGCGCCTTTCGCCTATATGTCGGGGAAGCCCGCGACGCCCGCATTCTCCCCAACATTCGGACTACGGCTCAGTTTATCTGGCTGGTGAGCGGTACTTACCTTGTCCTAGGAACGCTGTTGTTATCCGGCTGTTTAGTGCTGTCCGGAGTTAAACTTCCCCAGGCTATTTTTCACGGAGTATGCGTGTTTATGGCTGGATGGGATACAGCTGGTTTTGCTCCCAAATCACTAAATATCCTCTACTATCATAACCCGCTTTTTGAGCTGCTGACCATTATCTTTTCCCTTCTGGGAGCCATTTCATTTACCATCCATTACGCTGTCTGGACCGGTCATTTCCATGAGTTGAAACAAAACTATGAGTTGCGGGTGCTGTTTAGTAGCGTAATACTCAGTTATTTGATAACCCTTGCTGGTTTTGGCACTCTTTCCAGGCAATTTCCTAGTCCCTTGGCTTTTTATCGTATTTCCTTTTACCAGTTGATTTCTGGCCATACTGGAGTTGGTTTTTCTAATGTTCCCGTAAGCGAACTAGCCAACTGGTCAGAGTTATCTCTTCTGGGAGTAATCTTTGCCATGGCCCTTGGCGGCTGCACCAATTCCACTTCTGGGGGCATTAAGGCGCTGCGCGCCGGTTTGTTCTTTAAAACTATTCGGAAAGAGGTGAGAAAACTTGCCTATCCTGAAGGGACCATTGTTCAGGAACGTTTTCATCACCAAAGAGAGCTTTTAGTAGATGACCGACAGGTCCGGTTGGCTTTAACGATTACCCTATGCTATATCTTTCTCTACCTTTCTGGAGCTATCTTGGGAACATTTCTCGGCAATGGCTTTGTACCTAGTTTGTTTGAGTCCGTTTCTGCTTCCGCTAATGTTGGTCTGTCAGTAGGTTTGACCAATCCCAGTATGCCTACAATACTTAAACTGTGGTATATACTTCAAATGTGGTGCGGGCGGCTAGAGTTCATCGCCATTTTTATGCTTGGTCGGTTCCTGGTCACATTGGGTAGAAAATGAAAAACTATTTAATGGTCTTTTTTATCCTCACCTGGCTACTCCTTGGTTATCAGGAAAGCTGCTGTCAAGAGGCGGTAAACAGCCAAGGAAGGGTGTCAGTAGCCACCCTATTCAGTCAAGCCAAGAGTTACCATGGGAGAACAGTCACCGTCCAGGGTGAAGTCATTGGCGATATCTTTCTGCGCAAGACTGGTTTCTGGGTAAACTTACTGGATGGGGACAAGGCTGTCGGTCTCTGGGTGCCTCCAGAATTAAAGAAAGATATTAATATTCTCGGTAGTTACAAGAGACGCGGAGACATTGTCAGAGTGCGAGGAATCTTCTATTGGCAATGTCCGGAGCATACCGGCACCCCGGATATTCACGTTTTCTCCCTGGAAATAATCCTGCCAGGCTATGAAGAAACCATGTATTTAGATTCAGGGGAACTCATTCCCATTCTTCTCTTGGCGATAATTGGGGCAAGCACGATAACTCTTTTTCGGTTATTTCGGTATGTTCCCTCGGCAAATCCTCTCCCGGATAAAAATAACCACGCAAGAGATTCGCGCTGGACTCGGTAATCATTACCCTAACCTCTTGTCCAATCAGGGCCTCTGACCCTTTAAAAATAACCGGGATATCCAAATTTGTCCTTCCCAGGAGATAAGCAGATTTTTTGCTACTTCTTCTCAGACAGAAAACACTCTGTGGTTTTCCACAAAATTCCTTAAGAATGCTTTCTGAGATACTCTTCTGGAGATTAAGTAACTGTTGATGCCTTGTTTTCTTAACTTCGGTTGGAATAACATCTTCCCAAGTGGCAGCCACTGTCCCGGGGCGAGGTGAATATTTAAAAATGAATAAATCGGTGAACCTAATTTCTTTCACTGCCTTCATGGTTTGTTCAAAATCTCTTTCTGTCTCCGGTGGTAAACCCACCAAGATGTCTGAACTGATTGATATCTCGGGCAGGAGGGAGCGGACTTTTTCGACGATGGCAAGATAGCGATTGAAGGTATACCCACGGTTCATCATTTCTAGAATTCTTTCAGAACCTGACTGAAGAGGTAAATGTAAATGACGGTAAAGTTTAGGCAAGAAAAGAAAACATTTCAATAACTCTTCAGGAATATCTTTCGGATGCGAAGTCAGAAAGCGCAATCGTTGCACACCAGAAACTTCGTGCACCTTCTCCAATAGGTCAACAAAGTTAGTCTGCCCGAACTGGCGGTCCTGTCCATATTCATTTACATTTTGCCCTAAAAGTGTGACCTCCCGGACACCAGCCTCAGCTAGCATTTTTACCTCGTCAATAATCTCCTGGGGCGCACGACTGAGTAGCTTCCCCCGCGTGAAAGGCACCACACAGTAGGTGCAAAAGTTATTACAGCCCTTGGTCACCGGTACGCTGGCAGCTATTTCCACTTTTTTACCTGAATGTTTTAGAAATGGACACGGCGACTCTCCGAGCGCCACCGCCTTCTGTCCCTGGATGGCTTTTTTTAGAAGTAAGAGAAATTCCGGCAGCCGCCCTGGACCACAAACAATATCTATAAAACGCTACAGCGCAAGAATTGCCTGACCACCAAAACTGCCTG
>JAMWDF010000096.1 GCA_023818865.1 Candidatus Omnitrophota bacterium | reverse complement strand
TTACCCTCTGGTTTTTTCCCCTCAAGGAACAAGGTCTATCCTCGGGGCGAAACCACCAGGAAAGGTCTTCCTTCTGGGCACAGATATTCATGGTCGGGATGTGTTTTCCCGAACTATTCACGGTGCCCGAATTTCTCTGTCAATTGGCTTGGTTGGCGTTTCCGTCTCTTTTTTTTTCGGGTTACTTATTGGCGGTATATCTGGCTACTTTGGGGGCCATTTGGATACGGTGTTAATGAGACTGGTAGAAATTATTATGACCTTCCCCAGTTTCTATCTCCTCCTGGCTCTTCGGGCGGCCTTCAAACCTAACATTTCTTCCATCCAATTATACTTGTTAATTGTGGTGATTATGAGTTTGATCGGCTGGGCTTCTTTAGCAAGAATTATTAGGGGAATTGTCCTTTCTTTGAGAGAAGAAGAGTTTGTCATGGCTAGCCGGGCCCTGGGCTTATCCTCTTTTCGCATCATCACCAGGCATATCTTGCCTAATACTTTTTCTTACACTGTTACTGCCTTAACTCTTTCTGTCCCTGGCTATATTCTGGGTGAATCCACGTTAAGTCTTCTCGGGCTGGGAATTCAGGAACCCTATGCCAGCTGGGGTAATATGCTCTCTGTATGCGTGGGAAACCTCCGGATTTTAACTTTAGCCCCCTGGATGCTTACTCCGGGTTTCTGTATTTTTTTAACAGTCATCTGTTTCAACTTTCTCGGAGATGGATTGCGCGAGGTGCTAGACCCCAAAAACTGGTAAAAATGGAAACGGTTTTGCAGGTGAACGATCTTGGTGTCTCGTTCCGAGGAGCGAAAAGGAGCGTAAGTATTCTCTCCGGCATGGAACTGGAAATAGCAAAAGGAGAAGCCCTAGCTCTGGTTGGAGAAAGTGGCTGTGGGAAAACCATGACGGCTCTCTCTGTAGCCAGGCTTCTACCTAAAAATGCCATTTTAGAACAAGGGAAGATTAATCTTTCAGGAATTGACCTGGTTCTGCTTTCGGAAAAAGAAATGGAAAACATTCGGGGAATAAAGATAGGCCTGGTTTTTCAGGAGCCATCTGCTTATCTTAACCCAGTTTTTACCATTGGCAACCAAATAGAAGAAGGCATCAAGGGGAGTTTTTCCCGCCGGGAAAAGAGAGAAAAAACTTTTGCCATACTCAAGGAAGTCGGATTGGAAGGAAAACACTACTGGTATTACCCTCATCAATTAAGTGGAGGGATGCAACAACGGAGCTTGATTGCTATGGCTCTGGTAAATCACCCTTCCCTGCTAATTGCGGATGAGCCAACCACTTCTCTGGATGTTACCACGGCCATGCAGATTGTTACCCTGATGAAAACCCTCAGGGAAAAACATCATTTGGCAGTCCTTTTTATCACCCATGACATTGCCCTGGCTAGATTTTTTGCTACCAGGATCGCCGTTATGTACGCCGGGACAATTGTGGAAACCGGACCAGCGGAAAAAATTTTTAATCAGCCGCAACATCCGTACACTCAAGGATTAATCGGCTGTTTACCTGAAAGATACAAACCAAAGGCTACTATTGAAACCATTCCTGGCAGCGTGCCTGATTTCCAGAATTTACCGTCTGGCTGTCCTTTTCACCCCCGCTGTAGCTATACTCAGAAAATTTGTACAACAGAGGAACCAGATTTTACCTTGGTTGATAGCACTCAGGTGAGGTGTTTTCGCTATGGAACGGCTGTACGAGATAAGAAATGTCAGTAAGATTTATCAGGTAAGAGATTCCACTGGCCGCTTGGTTAAGGTCACAGCCATTGAGGCTGTGACCTTCAATATATACGCAGGGGAAACACTGGGATTGGTGGGCGAGAGCGGCAGTGGCAAAAGCACCCTTGGCAAACTTATTATTCGACTGTTGCCAGTGAGTCGCGGGCAAATATCATTTCTGGGGAAAGACATCACTTCTCTTTCCGAAACTGGCCTGCGTCCCTGGAGAAAATATTTTCAAATAGTGTTTCAAGACCCTTATCGCTCTCTCAATCCCCGGATAAGAGCTGGTGAAATTTTGATGGAGGGCATTTCTGGCAGTGCCCGGGAAAAGGTGACGAGGGCGTATGAGTTGTTGGAGCAGGTTGGACTCAATCGGAATGATTTTAACCGGTGGCCACATCAATTCAGCGGAGGACAAAGACAAAGATTAGCCATTGCCAGAGCTCTCGGACCCCAACCAAAGTTCCTCGTCTGTGATGAACCGACTTCTAACCTGGACCTATCAATTCAAGCCCAGATTCTTAACCTTTTCCTCAGGCTGAAAAAAGATTATTCCTTAACCTATCTATTTATCTCGCATAATCTGAAGCTCATTGAATTGCTATCTGACAGAATTGCTGTTTTGTACCAGGGAACCCTGGTAGAAATTGGTCAATCAGACCAGATATTAAAAAGCCCAGGACATCCTTATACCCGGGCACTCCTGGCTTCTTCTTTTTATCAACCTATCAAAACCTCTTTGAGAGAAGTGACTGCTACCGGCTGCCGCTATGCTTGCTGGTGTCCAGATTTTCAGGAGAAATGTTTGCGAGAGAAACCAGAATTAAGGGAAATAAAAAGAGGCCATTCCGTAGCCTGTTTTCTGGTTTAGTTAACCAAGATCAACTAAGCCAGATCTCCACGTTATGCTCCCGGGAATCATCAACCAGACAAAAAGATCGTTCCGGTTGCTGCTCACCGTCAATTCTTATGCCCACCACGTTCATCCCTGGGCCTTTCCGCTGAATATTCAGACGATACATACTCCGACCATAGCGGTAATAAATCGCGTATGACGGCCATTCTCGCGGAATGCATGGCGAAATTTCAATCTGGTTTCCTCTTCGTTTCAAACCGAGGAGCCATTCCAGTATTAGCTGATACATCCAGCCAGCCGCCCCGGTATACCAAGTCCAACCACCTCGGCCGATATGAGGCCTCACCGCATAAACATCAGCCGCCACGACATAGGGTTCAACAGCGTACCTTTCCACTGCCGCTGTTGACTGACAACGATTAATCGGGTTAAGCAGCCGCATCAATTCCCAGGCCAGATCGGCTTCATTAAGTTTCGCCAGGGCAATCGCTACCCAGACCGCCGCATGTGTGTACTGACCACCATTTTCTCTCACCCCAGGAACATAGCCTTTAATATAGCCTGGATTTTCCGGCCCCTGGTCAAAAGGTGGCGCCAGAAGTTTGACCAACCCGGCTTGCCGGTCAACCAATCGCTCATCCACTGCTTTCATCGCCTGGCGAAGTCGTTCTGGCTGGCCAACTGAAGAAATTACGGCCCAGCTTTGAGGTAACGAATCAATCTGGCAATCCTGATTGCTGGCTGAACCAAGCACCGTCCCGCTATCAAAGTAGGCTCTCCGGTACCATAAACCGTCCCCACCATGTTCTTCTATATTCTTTTTCAGCTGGGTGGCGAACTCCGAACATTTCTGAGCAAAAACCTCATCCTTTCTTTTCTCAGCCAATTTAGCGAAACTGGTTAGTACCCAGTAGAGGAAAAAAGCCAGCCAAACACTTTCTCCTTTCCCCTGATGTCCCACCAAATTCATTCCATCATTCCAATCACCGCTGCCCATTAAAGGCAAACCATGTTCGCCGAAACGACAGGCCCGACGAATTGCCAAAGCGCAATGCTCATAGAGTGAAGCAGTTTCTTCAGATTGATAAGGCAGGTCATAATAATCAAGTTCCTCAGGTCGTAAAGGTCGTCCTACTAAAAAATGAGCCCGTTGGTTAAGAATTTCTTCATCTCCGGTAATCTCAATGTACCGGCAGGTGGCCGCCGGCAACCACAAAAGGTCATCCGAAATTCTCGTGCGAACTCCCCGGTTGATTCTTGGGTGCCACCAGTGCTGGACATCCCCTTCCCGAAATTGCCGAGAAGCACACCGGAGTAAGTGTCTTCTTACCAGCTGTGGCACATGGTGGACCAAGGCCATCGCATCCTGTAACTGATCGCGAAAACCGAATGCTCCGCCGGATTGATAAAACCCGCTTCGCCCAAGGAAACGGCTGGCTAACGTCTGGTAAACCAACCAACCATTGGCCAAGAAATTTAAGGCTTCGTCAGGAGTTTCTATTCTTACTTCAGTGAGTAACTGCCGCCAGCGATTCCGCACTTCATTGAGAGCGGCTCGAGCAGCTCTGACATTCCGGTGGCGGACGATAAGAGAACGAACTTCCTCCAGATGATGCCCGCTACCCAGGGTGAAAACTATTTCCTTTGCCTCTCCAGCCTCCAGGGTGAAAAAGGCCTGAACCGCTCCACAGGGATCAAAACTAGCCCCCAGTCTCCCGGAAAGATGCTCATACCTCATCGCTGCTGGAGAAGAAAGGCATCCATTTCGTCCAAGGAATTCTGTTCGGTCTCCGGTTAAACTCTTTTCTAAAGGTTCATGTTCCGCTTCTCCTACGTCTAAAAAAGCGATTCGGTCAGCAAACTCTATATTGAAGTAGTTTCTGGCAAGAATCGCGCCGGTTTTGCTATCCGCCTCAGTGTAAACATGCATAGCCGTTTGTGAACGCTTCTCTCCTAATACCCATTCCACATAAGAAGTGGCTGACAGTCTCCGATTCTGATCCGACCGGTTGTGGATTTTCAGCAAGAAAAATTTTACCGGAGCATCAGTCGCTACATACACCTGAAGATCAGAAAATATTCCTTCCTCTTCATATTGGTAGGAAGTATAGCCAAATCCGTGTCTGATTATGTACAGCCACGGACCTCCAGCCGGTAAAGGTGTGACCGACCAAAAATGCCCGGTGTCTTCATCCCGGAGGTAAATCGCTTCTCCACTGGTGTCAGAGATAGGGTCGTTGGACCAGGGTGTTAAACGAAACTCGTGAGCGTTCTCAGCCCAGGTGTATCCTAGACTTCCCTCAGATACCACCGTACCGAAAAACTGGTTGGCAATGACATTCACCCACGGCGCCGGGGTCATCCTCCTTCGCCAGACATAAACAATATACTCTCGACCATCGGGTGAAAATCCGCCATAATCGTTAAAAAACTTGAGGTTATGGTCAACTGTCAGCCCAGAACCAGAATGTACTCGTCTACTCCGGCCAGGTAGAAACGGAGGAGGCGATTCCGGCCGACTTCGGTAAGAAACTTGGTCTGCCAGCAATCCCCGGGTATCCTGAAGGATGATTCTGGCGGCTGACTGCATTAAAATCCGGTCTTCTTCAGTCATTTGGTCAATCCGCCGCAAGAAAACCCCACCAGGAGTGTCCAGACTGGCCCCAGGGAAACCAGCCAATAGATTAATAATCGCATCTTGCAATTCCTGTCGGTAACTACCAGTCTCCTCATTCCAGATCACTAGGTCAACCTTTAATCCTTTGGCTCGCCAGTAACCGTGAGCCTGAAGAACCTGGCGGACTAACTCTATCCGGGAGGCGTCACTAACCCGAACCAGAACAATGGGTAAATCCCCAGAAATACCATAAGCCCATAAGCCTGACTGTTGCCCCCGGCTGCGGATGAGAATACCCGGGGCTGCTCGTCTTTGGGGTCCCCCATAGACAATGGACCCAGCCAGCCGACCGTATAACTGGGCTTCTGCCTCACTAGTGTTTAGCTGATGGAGGACCACCTGACTGTGAGTCCAGGCAAGAGTGAAAACTCGGCCGGCCAAGTCAGGATCGCGATAACGATCGATCAACCTTGTCGCTTCTTCCCGGGTGGAAGCCACTCCGGAAATAAAGTCCACAATTCTTGTTTCATCTGGCTCTAAAGTAAGATTACAGCGGACGGATACAATCGGGTCAAGAACAGCCCCTTCACTGTTGGCTAAATGTCCTTCCATAGCAACTGGATCACTAGCTGTTCTTCCTCGGCCGATAAATTTGCAGCGGTCTGTCTCAAAACTTACTGACCTAGCCGGCTCACCGTGAACCGTTGCCATATGAAAAAACCACAATTTAAGTTCCCCTTCGGCCCGGGGACGACGTGTGCAAAGAATTGCCTGTTTATCTTTCAAAATCTCGGTTTGAACGAAAAGCTTGCTAAAAGCCGGATGGGTAGCATCGGCTGCCGGGGAAGATAAGACAACCTCTCCATAACTAGTAATCTCAATCGTCCTAGCAGACCAGGAACGGTTGGTTACCCTTATCCGCCGTAGCTCAATGTCATCCTCCGGGGAGACAGCCACCTCGGTGTGGGTGATAAAGTCACCGTCCACCCGCCTCAGCTCCGCTCTCCCCTGGGAAAAAATGACCTCATATCTTTTTCCTGTGTGTCGTAATGGCTGATAGCCGGCTGACCAAACTTGCCCGGTAGAAACATCTTTGAGATAAAAAAACATTCCCCAGTGGTCCAGGGTGTAGTCTTCCTGCCATCGAGTAAGGGAAACATCTCCCCAGCAGCTGAAGCCCGATCCGGTATTGGTAATCATCACCGTGTATCGACCATTGGAAAGCAGATGGATCTCCGGCATCGGTGTGTTGGGCTCAGTGAAAATGCGCATCAAGGCCGGCCTTTCTTCGGCCACTCGTCGGTATCTCGGCATTTCTTCAATAGCCCATTCAAACGGTTCAGATTCCGGCACTCGCTCATGGAGAAGCAGTTCCGCTGCCCGAAATGACGGATTCTGTCTAAATCTTCTTGGCATTGGCCAATCAAGAAGAACGTTAGCAATGGCTATCAAACTCATTCCATGATGGTGAGCCATAAAGCACCGGATAAGCGCCTTCTTTTGATTGGGTGCAAGCCTGTCCGGGGTAAAATCAACAGCCTCATAAAAACCAAACCGAGCCAAAAGGCCTTCCCGTCTTAGGCGTTCAAGATTCTGGCAGGCCTTGACCGGAGTAACCATCAGGGCCAACATAGACGCGTAAGGCGCTACCACCAGGTCTTCAGAAAGGCCAGCCCGGAAACCCAATCCAGGAACGCCAAAGGAATCATACTGATAATTATGGCTGGAATCAACCGAATTGTAAGCTGCTTCAGAAATTCCCCAGGGTATTCCATGTTCAGCAGCATAATCTATTTGACGCTTAACCGCTGCCTTGCAGGACTGTTCCAGAAGTGTTCTCGGGAAATTAGGCATCACCAGAAGTGGCATCAAATATTCAAACATTGACCCCCCCCAGGAAAGAAGAACCGCATTTTCTCCTTCCCCGGTGAACAATCGGCTCAACGAAAACCAGTGCTCCTGGGGCAGATATCCCCGGGCAACTGCTACAAAGCTTGCTAATCTGGCCTCGGAAGCCAGTAAGTCATAATAGACATCGTCGCGTCGGCGTTCAGCCACATGATAGCCGAGAACCAGTAATCGACGGGAGCGATCATAGAGAAAATCCCAATCCATCTCACTTAACTCAAGACTCTGCTGGGCCAGAGCCTGCAACCGGGCCTGTCGCTCCTCGGCTTGCCTGGCTCCTGCATAAACGGATTCCTCAACCTTTTTAAGCCAGGACTGCCAATCTGACAAGGAGTGGCTTTGGACATACTCCTCCAAGACCCTAAATTGACTAGCCAGTCGCTCAGGTAATTGACTAAGTTCAGTTAAACTTAGATTAGCCTTCAGCCTTCCCAAAACTTCTTCCCAGGTTTCTTTCACCTCTTCCGACCAGGCGGGGACAGCCGGTGGATGTCTCAAAAGGAATACCCAGGGGGTCAGAAGCCTAAGTTCTTCTTCATAGGCCTGATAGTGCTCTCTCAAACACCGGCTCCAGCGGATGACCTCTCGATCCCTGGTCCGAAGTTCTGCCTCCATTGTCTGGTGCATCTCCTTAATTTTTTCAAGCAGCGAAAGAAAATCAGTAAGTGAAGTGACTTCTTTCTCCATTTCTTTCGTTAACTCCCGCCAGCCGGCGCGCATCACTCGGGAAAAAAGTGGTAACTGTCTTGATTCTTTCCTTTCCACCTGGCCGGTTACTTCCAGAAGAACGTGTAAAGTATCACTCAGACCTGGTAGAGATTGGTTAGAAAAAATTGGTTGTCCGGAAATTTCTTCCAGGGCTTGGTATAACACAATCAAGTGGCCAGCGAGGTTTCCGCTGTCAACCGTTGAAATATAGAAAGGAACAAGGGGCTCCAGGGTCTTAAGGTCATACCAATTATAAAAATGTTTCCGGAAACGTTTCAGTCGACTCATCGCTTTAAGGGTTTGCTCCAGTCGGAAAATTAACTGACCGGTTGTAAGGTAACCAAAATCTCTCGCCGCCATAGTGGCGAGCAAAGCCAGCCCCATGTTGGTAGGAGAAGTTCGGTGAGCCAACCGACGCACAGGATATTCCTGATAATTATCCGGTGGTAACCACTGAGTTCCGGCATTAATAAATGTTTGGAAGAAACTCCATGTCCTTCTGGCCACCCGGCGAAGAAAGTAGATTTGCCGCTCGTTCAGTCCCGGCTCCCAGGTAACTAAAGGTTCGCTTAGCCACCAAGCGATAGCCGGAGAAATCAGCCACATCAAAAGAAAAAATTCTGCAAAAACAAGGGCTTCCTTGGAAAACCTTGCCAGCGACAGGCCAACCACCAAGGCTAAAATTGGAGAAATTCTCATTAGCCGGAAGAATTCAAACAGGCTGCTTTCTGATCGTCGTTCTGATTCACTGGAAGTTGTCCACTCCAGCAATCCCCTATGCGTAATCACCAGACGGAAAAGGGTCCGGACAATGGCGTCCAGACACA
>JAMWDF010000095.1:7512-8665 GCA_023818865.1 Candidatus Omnitrophota bacterium | reverse complement strand
GATCCCCGGGTGCTTACCAGCGACGATATCTGGAAGATGGAAAAGCTGCCTAGTAGCCTGGCTGTCGTTGGGGGCGGAGTTATCGGGTGCGAACTGGCTTCTATCTTCGCTTCATTCGGGGTAAAAGTTACCATCTACGAGATGATGCCCCGGATTTTACCAGAACAAGATGATGAGATTGTTTCCCTCGCCGAGAAATTTTTTCAGCAAAGGGGCATTCAGATTTCTCCAGGTAAACCGGTAGAAAATTTGGACCGGATCAAGGAAGAAAAAGTGTTGCTAGCCATTGGGAGAAAAGCCAGAATCACATCTTTCCAGGATAGAGGACTTGCCACAGAAAACGGAGCGGTCAAAGTTGACCAGTTTCTCCAAACAAATCTACCTTCTGTCTACGCGGCTGGAGACGTCAATGGTCGTTATCAGTTTGCTTATGTTGCCACTCGGGAGGGACTAGTAGCGGCTGCTAATATTATGGGAAAACGAATGGCAATAGATTACGAAAATCTCCCGGTCTCTATTTTTACTAATCCAGAGATAGCCTCCTGCGGGTTTACTGAAAGACAAGCTAAAAACCAGGGTATTCCGGTCAAACTTGGCCGGTTCCCTTTTTCAGCTCTTGGCCGAGCTAAGGCCGAAGGGAAAACTGATGGTCTGGTCAAAGTTATCGCCGAAGCAGAAACCTTAAGAATTCTTGGCATTCATATAATCGGCGGGCAGGCTACAGAATTGGTTGCTACCGCTACCTTCATATTGAAAAACCGTCTGTCTGCCCTTGAAGTGGAAAAAGTCTTTTTCTGCCACCCAACCTTTTCTGAAGCCATCATGGAGGCAGCGGCTGACGCAGCTGGTCAGTGCTTTCATCTTCCTCCCTTAAAAAATGCGACCTAATCTTCTGGGGACAAAGAAGTTGTCAAAACAGCCATTACCCGCCTGGATTAGAAGAAGGGTTACCATTTCTGAAGAATACCTTTCTCTCTGCCGGCTATTGACAGAGACCAGGCTTCATACTGTTTGCCAGAGTGCTTCCTGTCCTAACATTTATGAGTGCTTTCACCAGCGCCAGATAACTTTTATGATTCTCGGAAATATCTGCACCCGAAACTGTCGTTTCTGCGGAGTAACCAAAGGGAAACCCTTAGATGTTGACCCGGAA
>JAMWDF010000095.1:6685-7502 GCA_023818865.1 Candidatus Omnitrophota bacterium | reverse complement strand
GGAAGAAGCAGGGAACATTTCCCTGGCTGTTTCTTCTCTGAAACTTTCGCAGGTGGTAATTACTTCTGTAACCAGGGATGACCTGCCTAATGGCGGGGCGATATTTTTCCAGGAAGTGACGCAGGCTATTAAGAAGGCGTCTCCGAAGGTCAAGGTGGAATTGTTGATCCCTGACTTTCAAGGGAAAATTGAGAGCCTGGAATTTGTTTTCAAAGGTTCACCAGACATCATTGGCCATAATCTGGAAACGGTTCCCTCCCTCTATCCTGAAGTAAGACCCCTGGCCAACTACCAGTGTTCGCTGGAGGTACTCAGGCAGAGCAAGCAAGCAGGCTTTCTAACCAAATCCAGTCTCATGCTGGGCTTGGGCGAAACCAAAGTAGAAGTTCTGAAAGTTTTTGAGCAATTACACCAGGCAGGCTGTGATTTTCTTGTTGTTGGACAATACCTCCAACCTGATCCTTCTTGCCTTCCTGTAAAGGAATACCTACCTCCAGAGAAATTTGCTGAATACAGAGAGCAGGCTCGTCAAATAGGCTTCAAATATGTTTCTTCTGGGCCATTTTTCCGGAGTTCTTACCGGACCAGTGAGCTTTGGGCAACTCTTTCTGATCAACGACCTGCAAAAAGGATGGAGGAAGCAGCCTTGAGACCTTCACCCAACGGCCCTGAATAACCTAACTCGCCTAAGCCAATACCTAAAGCAGTAATTCCTGTCAAGACATCAAACTCGTCCTGCCAGCCCAGATGAGAAATCCGAACAATTTTCCCTTTCAGATGGTCCTGTCCCCCAGCCACAGAAATACCATATTTAGTT
>JAMWDF010000095.1:0-6675 GCA_023818865.1 Candidatus Omnitrophota bacterium | reverse complement strand
CACCGTCAAGTCCTTCCGGCAACTGAATCGCGGTCACGGCGTCAGAGGGATCTTCTGAGAAAAGAGTCAATCCCAGGACGGTGACGGCCTTTCTGGTTGCCTCGGCCCGACGATGGTGCTCTTCCCAGACCTTTTCAAGAGTCCTCTGGCGAATGAGTTGCAAAGAACGCCTCAAGCCAGTGACTAGGGAAACAGCCATAGTAAAGGGAAAGTCATTCTTTTCCAGAACCTTCTTGTACTTCTTGAGGTCAAAGTAATACTTAGGTAACCGAGAACTTTCGGCCATCTGCCAAGCTTTGGGACTAACACTAATGAAAGCAAGCCCTGGAGGAAGCATCAAGGCTTTTTGCGAACCGGTTACTACCAGATCAAGATTCCACTCATCTGTCTTACAGGGAACAGCTCCAAGACTGCTGATGGCGTCAACTATTAGAATCGTTTCAGGATATTCAGACGTTATTCGTCCCATGCCAGCCACATCAAAATGGGTACCAGTAGAAGTTTCGCACAGAGTGGCTAGAACGGCTTTGATATCCGGCTGTTTCTCCAGAGTTTCGCGGAGTAAAGACAAAGCAAATTTTTTCCCCCACTCTACTTCTATCGCTGTGACGTTGAGCCCATAGGTCTTCGCCAGAGAAACCCAGCGTTCACCAAACTTTCCAGCAGAAATGGCTACCACTTTATCCCCCGGAGACAAGAAATTCACCACGGCCGCCTCCATCGCCCCGGTTCCAGAAGAAGCAAGGATAAAGACATCGTTGTCTGTCTGAAAAACATACTTCAACTCCTTAAAAACTTCAGCCGCAATAGCGATGAATTCTTCTGTTCGATGATGCACAATGGGCTGGGCCATTTCTAAAAGAACACTCTCTGGAACAGCAGTTGGCCCTGGGGTAAATAGTCGCTGCCGTTTCATCTTTTCCCTCCCTGGTCACTCAATTTTCATCAGAGACTCACCTAAAACATCATCAACGGTCCTTACCAACCGGATATTTAGTTCCTCTCGTATCTTCTTGGGTATTTCTTCCAGTTCTTTTTCATTTTCAGCCGGAACCAAAACTTTTTTGATGCCAGCTCGGTGGGCGGCTAATATCTTAGCTTTCAATCCCCCAATCTTTAGCACTTTTCCCTGCAGAGTAATTTCCCCAGTCATCGCCACCCGGGCATCAACCGGGTGTCTAGTCAGAGCAGAAACCAGAGCAGTCACAATGGTTACCCCGGCGGATGGTCCGTCTTTGGGAATGGCTCCTTCAGGGACATGGACGTGGATGTCAAATTCCTTATAAAACTGAGGGTCAATTCCCAACCGAACTGCGTTAGCCCGAACATAACTTCTGGCGGCCTGAGCTGATTCTCGCATTACCTCCCCCATCTGTCCAGTGAGAATCAATTCCCCGGTACCAGCCATCGTCACTATTTCTGTAAATAGGATATCCCCACCGTACCAAGTCCAAGCCATCCCGCAGGCTACCCCCACTTTTCCTTTTTCCTCTACCGTTTGGGTGGTAAACTTTTCCGGACCTAGATACCTGTCCAGAACTCTCGTTCCTATTCTCACCAGGAAATCTTTGTTTGATTCTACTAATTTCCTGGTCACCTTCCGGCAGATACTGGCAATTTCTCTCTCCAAATTTCTTACACCAGCTTCCCGGGTATAATTCCTGATAATCGCCACCAACGCCTCATCTGAAACTTTAAGGTTATTCTCATTCAACCCATGCTCTTTTAACTGCCTGGGGACCAAGAACCTCTTAGCTATCTCCATTTTCTCCCACATGGTATACCCAGGCAGAGAAATAATCTCCATTCTGTCCAGAAGAGCCGGAGGAATAGTAAATTCGGTGTTAGCCGTGGTGATAAATAGCACCCGGGAAAGGTCAAACTCCACTTCTAAATAATGGTCTGAAAAACTGTTGTTCTGTTCCGGGTCAAGAACTTCCAGGAGCGCGCTGGCCGGATCCCCACGAAAATCCTTACCCAGTTTATCGATCTCATCCAGGAGAAACACAGGATTATTCACCCCTGCTTTCTTAATTGATTGAATAATGCGGCCAGGCAACGCCCCGATATAAGTTCTCCGGTGCCCTCTGATTTCCGCCTCATCCCGAACCCCACCCAAAGAAACCCGGACTAACTTTCTACCCAGAGCTCGGGCGATTGAACGGCCCAGGGAAGTTTTACCAACTCCAGGTGGTCCCACAAAACAAAGAATTGGGCCACGAAGAGACTCGGTCCTTTTCCGAACAGCCAGATATTCTACAATCCTTTCCTTCACCTTTTCCAAGCCGTAATGATCTTCATCCAGAATCCTGGCAGCGTGCTTGACATCCAGGTTATCTTCCGTGGAAACATTCCAGGGTAATCCGGTCAACCATTCCAGGTAAGTCCGAGAAACAGTCGCCTCAGGGGAAAGCGGCATCATCTTACTCAATCTGGTTAATTCTTCTAAGGCTTTTTCCTCAGCCGTCTTTGGCATTCCGGCTTTCTTTATCTTTTCCTTCAGCTGGACGATTTCCGGGGATTCTTCCTCCCGCCCTAGTTCTTTTTGAATGGTTTTCAGTTGCTCAGTCAACAGATATTGTTTTTGACTTTCCTCAATTCGCTTGATCACCTTGTCCTGGATATCTTTTTGCACTTCTAATACCCCGATTTCCGCATTAAGAATGTCTATCAAAGCCTCCAAACGCTCGGAAATAGGCAGGGTCTCCAGCACTCGCCCTTTATCTTTCAATTTTAAAGGTAGGTACCCGGCAATGGTATCACACAGTTTAGAATGGTCTTCAATCGTTAACACTGTCCCGTACAGCTCCTTGGGCATAGAAGGATTAAGTTTAAGATACTTATCCAGTAGGTCAGTAGCTACCCGAGCTAACGCCTCTGTTTCTTTATTGCTAGGGAATTCCTGTTTAAGGCGCTCAGCAACACAGGCAAAATAGCGGCGGTTCTTGACTACCTCCTTAACTTTTACCCGTTCCAGACATTCCACCAGAATTCTCATTGAACCATTGGGTTCCCTGGCACTCTGCAAAACCTTAGCCAGTACGCCAATAGAGTACAGATCTGCCAGCTCTGGTTCTTCCACCTGGGGATCCTTCTGAAAACAGAGAATTAACAAACTGTCCTGAGCCAAGCATTCTTCCACGGCATTGAGGGAACGCGGGCGACCAACAAGAAGAGGAACTACCATATGCGGGTAAACAATCAAATCCCTCAACGGAACTCCAGGGATTACCCGCTTGATTAGTTTTTCACCTTTGTTCAAGAGAGCCATGATTAGCCTTTCTCCGGAAGTTTGGCTGAAAACAAGACTTCGTCCGCCAGCCCGTAATCGACTGCTTCTTTGGCACTCATAAAATAGTCGCGCTCGGTGTCCACCTGAATCTTTTTCAGAGGCTTGCCGGTGTGTCGAGAAAGGACTTCGTTAACCACTCGGCGTAACCTGATCATCTCTTTGGTATGAATATTCACATCAGTCGTACTCCCTTCCACCCCCCCCCATGGCTGATGGATAAGCACCCGGCTGTTAGGAAGGACGAACCTCTTCCCTTTGGTCCCGCCTGCCAGCAAGACCGCTCCCATACTGGCCGCTTGGCCAAGACAGTATGTGGCTACCGGACAGCTAATGAACTGCATCGTATCATAAATTGCCAATCCAGCAGTGATGGACCCGCCAGGTGTATTCAAATAGAGATGAACGTCCTTCTGGCCATCATCGTTCTGCAGAAAAAGCAATTCCGCAATTACGATGTTTGCTAATTGATCGGTGATCAGTGAACCAATAAACACAATTCGGTCACGCAACAGCCGCGAATAGATATCATAGGCTCTTTCTCCCCGTTCGGTCGTCTCAATAATATAAGGGATTAATTGCTCTTTCATTCTTTTGACCTCATTACTTTGCCTGGGGTCTCCTCGGGCAAAACTACCCGGGAAATAACCTGGGCCTTCTCCAAAATTAAGGCGAAGGCTTTATCAAGCCGAATCTCACTTTTTAATTCTTCTAACCGGCCCGCCTTTCTCATCTTTTCCCGAATTTGCTCCTCGGATTCACCCGCCGCCCGGGCAATGTGCCTGATTCTTTCAGTCAATTCTTCTTCAGTACAAACTAATCCTTCATTTTCCGCTACCTTCTCTAAGATAAAATACTTCCTAACGTCATCAACTCCCCTCGGTTTTACTTTCTCAAAAATTTCCTTTGCCAGGCGGTTAATCTCCTCCTCATTCTTACCCTGCAAGTTCTGACGCTTTAATTCTTCTTCGGTGTAGCGGCTGGCTCGCTCCTGCACCAATTTTTCCGGAAGCGCAAACTTTGCTTGGCTGAAAAGCTGATCCCAAATTTGCTTCTCTTCAGCGGCTCTAGCTTTGGTCCTGGCCAATATCTCCAGTTGCTCTCTGATTCGCTCCTTCCAAGCCCGCCTCTTTTCTGGGTCAATGATGGAGGCAGCCAGTTCCGGTTTGTTTTCCCACTGACTCAAAACCTGATTCACCATTTCTTCCGTAATCTGTTCAGGTTCCACTTTTTTTAATGTTAATCCTAAATACCGGGAAAGATTAACCTCCGGTTTCAGTTCCACATACACCTTGAAATGTAGCCCATCCTGGTCAAGTTTTACCTCAGAAACCTCCGGTTCGGAAACCACAGAAAGATGTTTTTCTTTAATGGTCTTAAGATAGGCCTCCGGGATAAGCCGCTGGAGAATTTGCTCCCGGATAGCCTCGGCATACCGAGCAGCCACCAGAGAAGCCGGCACTTTCCCCTTTCTGAAACCCTCTATCTGGGCGTGTTGCCGAAATTCCTCAATGATCTTTTTCCGACAGGCTTCTACTTCCTCCGGCGGTATTCTGAAAAAGATTTCCCGGCCAAGTTCAGAAACATTCTTTATTTCTGTCTCCATTCTAATTCCTTGGGGTGAATGAATTCAAAGCGGGGTACGGGAATTGAACCCGTGTCCTCAGCTTGGAAGGCTGATGTTTTACCACTAAACCAACCCCGCGCTTTGGGCAGGGGAGGATTCGAACCTCCGAAGGCATAGAGCCGGCAGATTTACAGTCTGCTGCGATTGGCCACTCCGCAACCTGCCCTCCTTTAGACGATTGAGAAGGCCGTTCCGCCGCCGGGATCTCACCCTTTGAGACCTGATAATTCAGGTGGGTGCCGCCCTGAGCAGTTTCGGGTTTATACTTAACCCGGCCCTGCCAGCCTTGGCTCCCTTGCTATGGGTGTTGGCTCAAGGGTTCCTGCTCCCCACGCACGGAACAGCCAATATTATTTTACCGCAAGCCAGTAAAGAAGTAAAATTGTCTGGTTAATCTCCCGGGAAACAACCATGGTCAGATCAAAAACAACCATCTTTTTGACTGATAGTCCAGCAGATACAAGAGCCATCGGAGAAGCCCTGGCCAGGAAGTTACGCCGTGGAGATATGGTTCACTTCTGTGGAGGCCTTGGCAGCGGCAAGACGACTATGATCCAAGGAATAGTGAGAGCGCTCACCGGACATCAAGCTACCAGCCCATCGTTTGTCATCATCAACGAGTACCCAGGGAAGGTGCCGATTTACCACTTTGATTTCTATCGGTTGACTAAGCCTGAAGAACTAGAAAGCATCGGCTGGAAGGAATATGCTGACCAAGGCATTATCTTAATAGAATGGGCTGATCGTTTCCCCGAGTTGGGGGAAGAAGCCAGATTTATCGTCACGCTATCTGTTCTTGGGCGGAGAAGGCGCTCCATCTCTGTGGTTGAATTTAAGAAAAACCGGTGAAGTAAGTTTAATGGGAATTTTTAGGCATTAACAGTTAGAGTAACTCGGGACGAAGGTAACTAAAGTATTACGCTTATTAAAACCGCTTAGCGAGTTGGTTTTCAATCTTCAATTGACAAAAGGCTATTAGATTTCTTGACAAACTTGACAGATAAGAAGAAGGATGTTTAAATAATTTTGTCAAGAAGATGGAGGCAACTCCGGAGCAAGGAAGTAAAATGTTTGATGCATCAAGTTTCTTGGTAAAAGCAGGGTGCACAAACAAAGATGTGCCTAAGAATATCCCTACCCAGACAATTTTCTGCATTTTGGATTACCCTATTTTTCCTTCTATAAAGGTCGCCTTTCTAAAAAAGGAGAAAAATGAGAAAAAATTTGGCATTGGCTTTCAAAATACTTTTTCTTCTTACTTCCTTTCTTTTTTCACAGCAACTTAGAATAATTGATTTGGCACCTAAGGGTTCTTCTAATACACCATTTGACATTTTGGAGGTTGAATTTAATCAAGAAATTAACCAGAGCACTTTTACTGTTGAAGATATTGTTTTTACAGGCCCTGGGGGAAATATTGGCCCTGCAAACATCATAAAGATTTCTGGCACAAAGTATCAAATAATAAGCACCGGCCAGACAGGTTTGCAAAACTATACTCTTGAAATAGGTCCTGATATTGAAAATATGCAGGGAACAAAAATGGATGTTTCATTTAAGGCAGGTCTATTTGGAACTTTAAAAACAATTGATGAAGCAAACGCGGATTATGAAAATTTTGCAATAATCTGTTATAAATCAACCCTCACAATAAATGGAAGCCATAATTTCTATTTATTAAAACTTCTTGATAATTCTGTTTGTACACATTCTCCTTGCACAGACAGTTCTGTTTATATGATAGATTTAAACATAAGCG
>JAMWDF010000094.1 GCA_023818865.1 Candidatus Omnitrophota bacterium | reverse complement strand
TAGAGAGCTAGAATCGCGGGATCGTCGTCGGCAATCAGGATCGTCTGACTTGTGGTTGGCACACGATCTGCCAACCCTAAATTGTATAACGCTTCGGTCAGGGCGACAGGAGCCATCGGTTTTGCTAGATAGTCCAGTGCCAATACAGCTCCTTGCTCACTGGATGGTCCGGCCTTTTCAGGTAGAGAGCAGAGCAATACCGGAATGCCCTGAGTAGCCTCGTTGTATCTCAGCTCCTCAAACACCTGCCAGCCCCGTTTTTCCTTTCTCAGTTGAGTTATGAAGTGGGAGAAATCGCCGGAGAATTGTTAGGAATTTCTCACTGGCACAAAGGCGGTTGCCAGAAAATGTTCGCTGACCAGCTGGCTAATTTCCTCAAGAAAACAGGGCGTCAAGAGAGATTTATTTTAAAGGTGAGTGATGAACCCAGGGATATAAAAGAATGGACTGAGTGGGCTAAAGTTTACCGGAAAGCGGGTTTAAGAACCATGACCTGTCATTCTGGGAATTACCCGGATATTGAAGGTGCAATCGGGGTAATGGACCCCTGGTGTCCCAATTATCAACACAATGTCTTGCGCAATTTCTTCCGAGAAAGGCAGAAGGCCGGTGAAGAAGTCTGGTGGTATTGTTGTGGTGTACCAGTAACCAGGCTGACTGGCAGTCCAGTTGAAAACCTGCCTTTTTACTGGTTAACTAAGAAATGGAATTTTGATGGGGCGTTGAATTATGCCGCTTTGCACTGTAATGTCTATGTGGAACCGGTACCTTTCCGTTATGACCATGGGATGGACCACCGGGTTGCTTTTCTCCCGGACGGTACTCTGCTGGATACTACCAGACGGGAATTAGAGTCAGAAGGCATTCAAGACATGAAACTGATTGAGTACATCCAAGACCAGATTAGTCAACTTCAACAACAGGGTCAAAGAGAGGCAGTGACCAAAATTCCACAAAGGCTAAAGAATTTACTGGAAGAAGTGGTCCCGTACAAATATGGATATAGCAGCCAGCCGGAAGTTTGGCATCAAACCAGGGCCGCTCTGTATGAATTGGCAAATAGATTAAGCCGTTAACTAGGGGGAAATAACATGAACCGAATTTTTTTGATCTTTCTCTCCATCGTTTTCCCGATCACATTAGCCGCCGAGATACCTTTTCCCTTTCAGACAACAGAGAAATCCCGGTATCAGTTTTCCTTTCCGGAAGTAGGCCAGGGGTTAGTCGTTGAAGGCTCACTGGAAAGAGAGGGAAGTATGATGAATTTTTCCTGGGTTCAAGGTGAGAAAAAGGCTAATTTTTCTCTTCTCTTGCCCCGGGAAGCCAGGCATGCTTACCTCAGATTTGCTCTTACATTTTCCGGGCGCCCTTCTGTTCAACATGACTATTATCTGAAGCCTAATCCCAGTTTTTATGTCAGTGAAGCCAGGCAACGAGGCTGGTTTTACCAGTTTGTGGATAGATATGTGTTCCAGGAGCAGAACCGGATTCTTTCTCATTACCACCTTTTCTCCCCGGCCAGCAGACATGTTTTTCAGATAAGGCTGGATGTTCAACCTGAAGGGGTAGCAATTTGGTTGGATACCCGACTAATAGATTTCTTACCAGGGGTACCGGGCAAAGATTCAGCCTTCATGGAACTTTCACCGGGCTGCTCGGTGATAAGTGTCAGGAAAGAAAAAACCTTGCTTCAAGAACTTTTTCTTTCTCTCCCTCTCGGTCATTACCGACGGCCAGGAACCTTGGAACTAAAAGATATTACTTTAAACGGAGAAACTACTTTGGCCACCGTTCCGGTCAAGGTCGCCTCCTGGGTTGAGCATATTGATGTGGGTGTTTCCCGTTGGCTGGAAGAAGCCATTGATCCGGCTGATTTTTGTGATAACTATACTACTAGAAGCGCCTTTGACGGCAACCCAGAATCCATTATTTTCAGAATTCCCAGGCGTTTTTATCGCCGGGCTCATCTGGTTTGTCTGGTAGAACCATCGTCCAATAAGGTGCCAGCTATTGCCTTACGGTTAACTCGTTTCGGTAACCATTATGGAGATAGTGGTGGTCGGGGAGATGCTTTTGCGGACAAGGTTGTTATCTTACCAGATGGGGAAAAGCCAAGGAATGAAAATATTCAGAAAGTCGGAGAGGCGACCATTATCCTTGGGAAAAAAACAGTAAAGGTTCCTCTCTGGCTGGTCAGTGTGGATTTGCCGACAGGGGAAATTTCAGACCTTTTAGGGGAGCAGTTTCCGAAATTTGGCCGGGAAGGTGATTTTCTGGATTTGGAAGTGACCAAGGAACTTCGGCCAGCGGTGCATTTTTTTGCTTATCAGAATTGTTCGGTAAAACCATTGGGACTGCCAAGCAGTGTTCACCTGCTGGCCATTACCCTGGAAACCTCACCGGTTGAGGTCAGAATCAATACCAGGCATGGAGATTTTGTTTTTGCTGGCGAGAAGAAACCGGTTGTTTTTGTTCATCTCAAGAACTGCCAGGAAAAGCCTTTTTCAGGCCATTTGGTGCTGAAAACGCATGATTTTTACCAGCGCCAGAATACTAGAAAAACAACTATTTCGCTTCCGGCAACTGGGGGAAGGGAATTTCAGCAAACGGTAGAAATGGATTTAAGTCAGCCGACAGTAGGCTGGTTTCAAGCTCATCTCCAAGTAATTGACCAAGCAGGCTGGGTGGTATGGGAAGAACCGTTTTCTTACGCTCTCCTTCCGCCGGATACTAGAAAAACAGGTTTAGAATCTCCTTTTGGCGTCTGGTGGTTTGCCTCTTCTCATGGGGGAAATCCTTCTTTAGAAGTGGTAGGTCCTCTTCTCCAGAAGATGGGTATTCGGCATGTTTGCCCGACCAACTGGAGAACTATCACTGGCGAACAGTTAGCGAGATATAATCTCTCCTACTCAATGGCTCCCTGGTATGGAGCGAAACGAGAAGAGATTGTCAAGGACTTTTTTGCCCGCCACAATCAGGTTGACTGGGTGATGATTTTTCATGAGACTGGTATTTCCGGTCGGTTAAGTCAGATGTTTTATCCAGAACTTCTGGGAAAGCCAGAGCCGGAACTGACCCCACAGGAAGAGGAAAGGTTTCAGAAGCTGTGGCAACAGGCGGAAGAAGCAGCTAAATTATACCGGGAGAAACTACCTGGGGTAAAAATTACCTTCGGTAACAGCAGCTCTCCTTTAATGGTTCAGTTTATGCGAAGGAAATTTCCCCGCGAGTATATTGATGCTTTTGGCATAGAAGGAGTAGCTGGTTGGAAGATGCCGGAGAGGCAACCAGAACTAGGCAATTTCCAAGAACTCTGGTGGTTGAAGGAACTGAAGAAGCGGTATGGTTATGAAGATATTCCTGTTTCTTCTGGTTTTGAATGGATCTGCCGGTGTACTCAACCAGGGGCACTTTCTTTGAGAAACCAAGCGGCTTATTATACCCGTGATGCTCTTCATGCCCTGGCTTATGGTATGCCCAGGATCAACATTGGCCTGTTGGATGATGTAGCTGATTCTTATTACTACACCATTTACGGAGCCAGCGGTTTCTTGAGGCGTAATCCCCTTCTTTATCCCAAGCCGTCATACGTAGCCATGGCTACTCTGACTCAGGTCCTGGACCAAGCCAAGTTCCAGCGCGTCTGGAATACTGGTTCCCTGAGTCTTTATGCCTTCCAGTTTCAAAAGGGGAAAGAAACTGTTCTGGCTACTTGGACCCTGAGAGGCGAAAGAGAAATACAAGTAAAAGTGACAAAGCCAGGCTCGGCAGTGTTAGTTGACAGTATGGGCAATGTTACCCAGATGAAAAGCAACCAAGGAATTTTCTCTCTCAGAGTTTCTGACTTACCGTGTTATCTTGTCTTGCCGGAACCAATCGCCGCGGTTAATGGAGGAAAGAGTTTACTTGATGATTCTTTACCAGCCAGCGCTGTAGTTCTGGATGATTTCTCTTCAGAAGATGGCTGGAAACTGGCTGAGGCAAGGGATGAAGAGATAGAAAACAACGTTTTTGACAATCCAGCCAGACAGGGTAAAGGAACGATTAGGTGGGTCAAAGATGAGGAAAAGGGGATGGCGCTGGAAGTGAGTCTTTTGCCCCAGCCAGAGATACCGCCTGTGTGTCCTCGTTACCTAATTCTAAAGCCGAATAAATCGTTGGTTGTTTCCGTTCTCTCAACCAGCTGCGGAGTTATGGTTAAGGGTAACAGCAGTTGGAGTCGGGTAATCTGGGAATTTAAGGATGCGAAAGGGGAACGGTGGATTTCCATCGGCTATGAACCAGACCGGTGGAACGTATCTGACTGGGAGAGTGAAAGTTATATTAACTTTGATGCTTGGGCTAATATTAAGTTTGGATTGCCTTTCCGTTATCCTGGTGGCTATCATGGTCCCAGGGACAGAAACTGGAAGTTTGAAGGCGGTGACGGGGTGATGGACTTTCCTGTCATCTTGACGCGGCTCATTCTGGAAATGAGGGACCGGGGGGTTTACGGTCCAGAAATGTATCCAGTCGCCAACCCGGCAATCCGACTGAAAAACCTCTGGGTTAGCCAATAATTGCTCCTCACGGAGGGGAAATTTTTCCGCCAGGTGGTTATATTCTCGGAGGAGGAAATTGGGCGATTGATTAATCCCAGGCTGATGGAAAAATCTGCTGGGTGAAAGACCATTGGCAGCCTGAGGTTAGAATGCCAGAGGATATGGGTTTTCTGAGAGGGAAGACAAACTTGATAAACGCAATGAAAATGAATCTGTTTACCGGGAGAAATAAAGATGGGAAAAAATTAGTTTTCTTGGTTTGGTTGGTCACTGCCTTAGTGGTAAGAGCAGAACAACTAATGGTGAATGCTAATCCAGACGGCACTTTCATTCTGGAAAATGATCTAGTCAGGGTGAAAATTAGCAGTCGGCCAGGTCAGTCTCAGGGAATTTTGAACTGGTTTTTCAAGCCTACCGGCTATGAAATGGTAGATGTCCTTTACGGGCAAACAGATTATGTGAAAGGACATATCTTTGGGGAACAATGGGACCCGGTTAACTGGAAAGAATTTCAGGGGAAAGCGCCAGATGTTGGTAAGCTTTTCGTTCCCCAAATCTATACCGTTAGCCAAGGTGGTTCTGCGGCAGTTTTAGTTCAGACGAGCGAAGGTAGTTACCGATTTACCCGGACCATGATCCTGCGGCGGGCTACCTGTTTGCTGGAAGTTCGCTATAGGTTGGAGAATCTTTCAGCTGAACCAACCGGATTTTCTCTGCGATTGCATACAGTGGTCAGTCCAGGTGCCAGAGGAAAATATCAGAAGAAAGATGACCTTATTTACCTGGAAACAGAAGCTGGGTTATTAGAGTTAGACCAGTCTCTGAATTTGACGCGTTACCGGGAGAAATACCAGGAAGAAAAATTTTTTGGGCCCGCCTGGGAGAATGAACCTCCCCGGCACTGGGTTAGCGGAAAAAGGAAAACGCCCAGGCTCAAAGGTAATTGGGCCGCCCAGGTAAATCGCGGTACTGGAGATACTTTGGCTATGGTTATGGATGAAACAGCTCTGGTTGGATTCTACAACTGCCCAGGGACCACTCTGGAACCAGTGCTGAAAAGTATGGTCCTGAAACCAGGCGATGTCTGGGAAACTAAAGTCTACTTAACTTCCTGCACCGGGGTAGGTGAGCCGGTGAGACAGGTCACACCATTGTTCCTGGTTTTAGACTCCTTGAAGCAGACAAACGGCTTTCTCCAGGGGAAAATCGTTCCCTTTTTTGCGGGAAAACTTCGGGTGATAGGAAAAACAGACAGCCTCCTTGCTGAGTACCAGTGCAGTCCAACTACTGCGGTGAGCATAAGAAACGCGGTTCCTGATAGCTGGAAATTGCAGGCGGTGGATACCTGGGGCAAGCTCATCGGAGAATTTGACTCAAAAGGCGCTTATTCGCTTGCGGAGCCAGTAGTTAAATTTTATTCACCAACCAAGCCAGCCGTTACTGGAAATCTCTATCATCCGAAGAGTTTTCAGCCCTTGGTGAATTCTTTTCTGCTGGAGAGAGATTTTACCGTTTACTGTTCCGGATTGGCCAGTGAAGAAGAAAAAGGTCTGGCGAGACTTATCTCTCAGAAGACTGGCGCCGGACTAGCCTGGACCAACCCTGGAGGGAAAATGTTGGTGGTTGGCAATCCTTTAACCAATGTGGTGGTTAAAGAGGCTGGATTGTGGAAAAAATCCATCAGTCAGGACTGGCCAGGACCAGGCAAAGGAGCCATCTTGTTTTACGACAACTACCAGGATACTCAAAAACCGCTCCTTCTTCTGGCAGGGAGTGACCAAACTGGCACAGTTAAGGCGGCCAGGCAGTTTATCGCCACCTACCTGAAAAAGGCGAAGGAACCAGAGGGTTTCAGTTTCTGGGTGGCTGGTCAGGCAACCAAGGTCTACCCCTACACCCGACCGCCGAAAGAATTACTGGAGAAGGTGTCTCTAAGTTTAGCCCGGGGCGAATATGAACCAGAACAGCTGGCCATCACAGCTTATCAGGATATTAAGAACTTAGAGGTGACATTATCGCCTCTGGTGAATGTTAAGACAGGGAAAGAAATTGACCGTCGTTACCCCACCGCTTTTAGAAGAAAGAACGGGCCGCTGTGGTTGCGCTGGGTTTACTACTATCCCGTGGAGCCTGACCGCTGGGAAAAAGGCTGGTGTGGCTATCCGGATGTACTTCTGGAACGTCCGGTTTCTTCCCTTCAGGCTGGCCAAACTCAGGCGTTATGGTTAACGGTGATTGCTTCAGATGGAGCTGAGCCAGGTCTTTATCGGTCCACCATTACCTGTAAGGCTGATGGACGGGAAAAGACTATTCCGGTGGAAGTGATTGTGAGAAACTTCAACCTGCCGTTAAACGGGATAGGTGGAGACCCATACATCCATTTAGCCCAGTTTCCTCCGGATGATCGTCGGGAGCTGGAGAAAAGGCACGTAGAAGCATTAGTGAGTAATCTGGTGGAACATGGCATGCGGGTGATTCATTTAGGCCCAGCGGAGATGTTTCGCTGGCACTTCAGTCCCGAGGGAAAATACAAAGATATCCAGTTGGACTGGTTGGAAGCAAGTGATGACGGCGATCTCGCTCTTGATGTCAGTTATTTTGACTGGTTGGTGGAAACAATTAATGCGGCGGCTCGCCCCTGGAAAGTGCGGTATATGGTATACAACAATTCCTTGGTTCACAGGCAGCATGGAGAATTTAAGCAGACTTTTCCCAAACGTTTTGAGGGCCGACCGGTAAAAGAGGGTATTTCTTGGGCTTCAGATTACTATGCGGAAGAGATGGTGAGACTGTTTAAGAAGCATCTGATCCGGAAAGGATGGCTGGAGAACTTTGTGTTGAAAGTTGGGGACGAACCACCAGGTTTTGATTTTTGGTGGGAAAAAGTGGCTCCAGCTGCCAGAGAAGCTGGCATGCCGGTGATGACTGCCTTCAACAATATTGATTACACTGAAGCAGAAAAGGGACTGGGAATAGTGAAACAATGGCAGATTTTGTATATGCACCACAGCAGTGATTTTTTTCAAAAGGCAAAGGCGAGTGGAGATCTAGTTTCGTGGTATAACTGCGGTCCTCCACCCAGAACCGCGGTTTCTGCTCCAGCGTCAGAGTGGCGCAGTTACCTCTGGCAAGCTGCCAAGTATGAGCTTGATTTAATCTCCTGGTGGGGTATTCAGTGCTGGGGAAGCCATGACGAAGTATGGCGTTCCCGTTATAGTCACTGGAATTCAGTAATGTACCCGGTTCATCCGGAAAAACCTGCTTGGAGCAAACCGGGCAAGGGCTTGGTGGATACTGCTCCGATTGACAGCATCCGCTGGGAAATTATCCGGGAAGGGATGGAAGATGCCTGGTATGTTGGTCTGTTAAGGGAACTGATCCGAGAATCCAGGGCCAGGAACCTTCTTCAGGAAGCAGAGAAGGCCGAGAAAAAGTTGGAAGAAATTTGGCAGTCTTTCTTTCCTACGCTTAACGATTACTGCCCACCTTATTCTGTCTTGATGGAGTGCCGAGAAGCCGTCGCTAAGGCCATTGAAGAATTACAGACAAAACTTAAACAATAGATAAATTGGAGGGTTTAATGAAGATTGAATTCAGCAATCTACCCTTGGAAGTGAGGAAAAGCGTAGAAGAAGATATTGCCTCGGCAGAGAAAAACGAGTCTGCCAGAAAAATTTTAACTGGCTTGAGACTGTCATTGATAGCGCTGGAAGAAGACGGTATTCCTTCTGGGTTGCCAGCCTGCCAAGTAGAGAAGCCTCAGGCTGTTGCTCCGATTTCTTTCCTGAAGAGAGCTCGGTGGGAAACAGTCAGGCAGAGTTTTCAGTTGGTGCCCAAGGGTGAAAATCTCTGGGTAATTGCCGGGGGCAAAGAGGGGGTCCTCTACGGAGTTCAAGAGGTTCTCCGGTGTTTAACTGGGATTATCTGGGCTGGATTGAGGGATGAAGACATTATTTTCGGCCAGAAGAAACCTTTACCGGCTGGGGTGCAAAAACCTCTTTTCCCTTATCGGGGACGGGATGGAACTTTGCCAGGAACAGACGCTAGAACTTTCAGCCGCTGGATGAATCGGAATCGGTGGAATCTGTGGCGGAAAAACAGCGCCTACTGGGTGAAACAGGATGAGATTTACCGAAAAGAAATTACTGATGCTTGCTCGGCCAGGTGTATTCATCTCACTCTGGGGGATCATGCCATGAATTACTTTCTACCCGAGGAGGAATTCACCAAACATCCAGAATGGTTTGGTTTAAGAAACGGTCACCGGGTGCTCAAAGCACCAGTGGTCATTCCCGATTGTCCCCATCTTAA
>JAMWDF010000093.1 GCA_023818865.1 Candidatus Omnitrophota bacterium | reverse complement strand
ATTCGTCGCCCCCGACGCTGCTCTAACGCAAACTTAGGGCTACTACCTATTCTTCCCTTCAAACATAATTTTTCGTTCAACAGACGGCAATAACGACAATTTGGTTTAGTCTGTCTAGACATAAGGTTCTCCTTTAAACGCGCCGTCTTTTTGGTGGTCGACAGCCATTATGAGGAATCGGAGTGACATCTTTGATAGACAGTACATCAAGGCCAGCCGTTTGCAAGGAACGAATTGCGGTTTCTCTCCCCGGACCAGGTCCTTTCACCAGCACATCCACCTGTTTCATGTTAGCCACTGACTGAGCACGCTTGGCCACATTTTCAGCTACCAGCTGAGCAGCAAATGGAGTTCCTTTCCTTGTCCCTTTAAAACCGATACTTCCCGCACTCCCCCAGAGTAGAACCCGTCCTTCCGGGTCAGTAATAGTGATAACCGTGTTGTTAAAGGAGGCATTGATATGGACCACTCCCTTGGGAACATTAAGATGCCTTCTCCTTTTTTTCACATATTTTCTTTTTTCTGCCATTTTGCTTACTCCTTAGTTTCTTCTTTTGCCCGAAGAGCCTTGCGGGCGGTCTTGTCGCGGATCACCCCTACTGTTTTCCTCGGCCCTTTCCTTGTCCTGGCATTTGAACGAGTTCTTTGGCCTCTAACGGGAAGAGAACGCCGATGCCGATCTCCCCGATAACATTTAATATCTATCAACCTCTTGATGTTTTCACTCATTTCTTTTCTCAAGTCACCCTCTATCTTGAAATTCTGCTGAATAAACGCGGCCATCTTACCAAGTTCTTCCTCGGTCAGGTCCTTTATCCGTTTCTCCGGATTAACCTGGGTAGCCTCAACAATCCGCCGGGCAGCTGCCGGCCCGATACCGTAGACGTACCGGAGGGCAAATTCGACTTTTTTCTCATTGGGAATCTCTACACCAAGTAATCTGGCCATTGTTTATCTCCTATCCTTGTTTCTGCTTGTGCTTCGGTCCATCCTGGGGGTTAGTGCAGATCACCCTAACTCTACCCTTTCGTCTAATAATTTTACACTTCGCGCAAATTCTCTTTACCGAGGCTCTAACTTTCATTGGTCCCTCCAGGAGCGATTTACTCTCATAATCTCTTGACAATCCTGCCCCGGGTAAGGTCATAAGGGGACAGTTCGACCAGGACCTTATCACCAGGAATTATTTTAATATAGTGCAATCTCATTTTCCCACATAAATGAGCGGTGATCACCATCTTATTTGGCAAAGAGACATGAAAAGCTGTGCCTGGCAGCGCCTTGATCACTGTACCTTCCACTTTTATCTTATCCTCTTCTGGCATAGCTAAATTGAAGTTAACACCTTGGCTTTCCCCGGGAAAACAAGCACGGTTTCTTCGCAATGCGCTGACCACGAACCATCCACAGTGACAGCTGTCCAGCCATCCTCGGCAATTCTTATTCCTGCTTTCCCCTCATTCACCATCGGCTCAATTGCCAACACCATGTTCTCTATTAAAGATTCTCCTTGACCAGGCCTCCCAAAGTTTGGCACCTCAGGAGGTTCGTGCAGGTTCTTCCCGATTCCGTGGCCAGAAAATTCTCGCACCACAGAAAATTTTCTCGCTTCTACAGTGCTCTGGATAGCCGCCGAAATATCTCCAACCCGGTTGCCAGCAATCGCTTGTCTGATTCCGGATCTTAAAGCCTCATACGCAGTATCAATAAGCAATTGGTGCCTAGGATGAATTTTCCCTACTCCTACAGTATCAGCGCAATCACCATAGTAACCATCATAAATAATTCCTAGATCAATAGAAACAATATCTCCCTGGCTTAGTTTCTTATGCACGGACGGAATTCCGTGAACCACTTCCTCGTTCACTGAAACACAGACAGCACATGGATATTTTCGGTAACCCTTAAATGCTGGTTTTACCTCGTATTGTCTCATCAGACGCTCTGCCTCATAGTTAATATCCGCTGTTGTCAGTCCCTCCCTGATAATACTTATTAGCCGGAGAATAATCTGCCGACATATTTGACAGGCAATAGAAATCTTACCAAGGTCCTCAGCTGTTTTCACAAAGCACATTTTTCCTGTATCTCATTAATAGTATTTTCCAGTTTTCCTTCTCCCGAGACTTCAAACAAAATGCCTCGTGAACGATAGTAATCCAAAAGAGCAGCGGTCTGTCGGTGGTAGACCTCTAAACGGTTTTTAATCACCTCCGGCCGGTCATCATCACGCTGAATTAACCGACCACCACAAGCATCGCACACTCCGGAGTGACGCGGGGGTATATTCACCAAATGGTAAATCGCTCCACAGGATTCACAAATTCGTCGCTGAGCTAACCGATTAATGAGGAAATCGTCGCTAGCTTTTAGGTAAATAACAGCGTAAGGCACTCCTTCAGCCAAATGGTCAAATTGTTCCGCCTGGTTCAGTGTCCGAGGGAACCCATCAATAATAAATCCGCCCACCGGATTTTCCCTTTGGAGTCTCTCTCCGATTAACTCCAGGACCAACCGATCAGGAACAAGCTCACCTTTTTCCACAAATTGCCTAGCCATTTTGCCTGTCTTGGTACCTTTTCTTATTGCCTCCCGAAGCAGATCACCACAAGAGACCAGTAACCAATGATAAATTTTTGCCAGCGTTGCCCCAACAGTACCTTTTCCTGCTCCAGGTGGACCAAGCAAAACCAAGATCTTCCTTCTCATTTCGGCCTTGCCTTCTTGATAAAACCTTGGTAATGCCGAACCAAGAGGTGGGCCTCAATTTGTCTCATTGTTTCAATCAATACTGAAACCACAATAATCAGACCGATACCTCCAAATTCACTAGCTACCAATACGGGTAATCGTCTAACGGTGCGCATAAGGATATACGGTACTAAAGCAATAAATACTAGCATTAGCGAACCAGGCAAAGTTAGGCGGTTAAGAATCTTTTCCAAATAGGCAGCAGTGGCCTTACCTGGGCGAATACCCGCAATAAATCCTCCATATTTTTTCAAATCCTCGGCGACATTATCAGGATTGAAGATAATGCTAGCATAAAAGTAACAGAAAAAAATTGTTAGCCCGGCGTAAAGTAGCATCCCTGGGCCACCACTCGGCGAAAGAAGGTCGGCTATCCGGCGCAATATTTGATTTTCAGAAAACCGCATTATCGTGGCCGGAAAAGTCAAAATAGAGACGGCAAAAATAAGAGGAATTACCCCTCCTTGATTTAACTTTATTGGTAGATAAGTAGCCTGGCCTCCATAAACGCGCCGTCCTACCACCCGCCTAGCGTATTGGATAGCAATCCGTCGTTCGCTTTCATTTAACAAAATGGCTGACCCAACTATCACAATCAGCAGGACAAAAAGAAATAGCAGCATAATTACATTGATCTCGCCGCTGCTGACCAGAATGCTCAAATAGTGAACTGCCACAGGCATTCTGGATAAAATGCTCGCAGTTATAATCAAAGAAATTCCGTTCCCTATCCCTTTTTCTGTAATCTGCTCACCTAACCACATTAAAAACACTGTGCCACAGGTCAAGGTAACAATTGTACTAAAATAAAAAAGAGCGCCAGGATTAGGGACCATGACAACATTTTCAAAGTGCGCCGGATTAGACAACCAGAAACTGATGGCTGTAGCCTGAAAAATGCAAAGTCCCACAGTTCCAAAACGAGTGATCTGAGTCAATTTCCGGCGTCCCTCCACTCCACTCCGCACCATGTTCTCGAAATACGGTACTATTGAAGCCAGCAGTTCCAATATAATGGAAACACTGATATAAGGCATAATTCCCAGGGCAAAAATGGTGGCATTACTCAATGCGCCACCCGCAAAAAGGTCAGCAATTCCAAAAAGCGTATTAGGTACCCGGCTAAAAAACTGGGCTAGAGCCTTACCATCAATTCCCGGTGTTGGTACATAACACCCTAGGCGGTAAACTGAGAGAAGTATGACAGTGAATAAAATCCTGCGTCTCAGATCCGGTATCTTAAAGGTATCTTTAAAAGCGGTAATCATGATGGTTTTTGTTCAACTGGGGCTGGTTTGCGGTAGGCAACTAATATCGCTTTCCCGCCAGTACTTTCAATCTTGCTCCTGGCTTTAGCCGAAAAAGCATGAGCTTCAATCTGAATTGGCCGCGATAATTTCCCAGTCCCGATTACTTTGACAAACATTCCCTGACGCAGCCACCCGCGTTTCTCAAAATCGCTTATTGTCACTTGGTCGCCTTCTCCGCAGAGTCTCAGCACATCTCTCAGGTTAATTGGCACCCATCGTTTTTTAAACCGGCGGCGAAAACCATACTTCGGCACCCGCCGCGCCAGAGGCATTTGTCCCCCTTCAAAACTGAATGACAGAGAGAAACCACTTCTGGCTTTATGTCCTTTGTGGCCCCGCGTTGATGTGCCGCCATGCCCAGAGGCATCCCCCCGACCGAGTCTTTTTACTTTCTTTCGACTGCCTCTGGGTGATTGGATCTCGGATAATTTCATGCTGGTTCTCCTGATGACTTCAGTTTAACAACCGCCTTCAATGTGGCCTGGATAACATTAACCGGGTTGGTAGAACCAAGACACTTGCCCGTGATATCGCGCACTCCAGCCGCTTCAAAAAAGGCTCGCATTGTGCTTCCAACAACAAGGCCATGCCCTGGTGAGGCCGGTTTCAAAATAACCCGGGTCGGCCCAAATTTCGCCTGAACCAGATGCGGAATCGTCGCTTCCTGCATAGGAATAGTTACCATTGAACGTTTCGCTTTCTCAGTTGCTTTTCTAATTGCTTCCGGCACCTCAGCGGCTTTCCCGATACCGAATCCTGCCCGTCCGCTACCATCGCCGACCACTACCAGTGCCCGGAAATTAAGATTCTTACCGCCTTTGGTAACCTTGGTCACCCGCCTGACTTCAACTACTATCTGTTTCTCAGCTGTGGTTAAGTCGGATAAAATTGATTGATCTAAAATTTTAGTCCTCCTTTTCTTGCCCCTTCAGCCAAAGACTTCACTCGCCCAGCATATCTATAGGTAGACCTATCAAAAATTACCTTTTCTACTCCTATCTCCTTAGCCTTCTCGGCAATCAGTAAACCAACCAAGGATGCGCCAGCTTTGTTCCCTCCTGTAAGTCCAGATTCTTTCTTCTCTTTAAACTCTGGAGAAAGGCTAGAAACTGTTGTTAGCACCTGATTAGGGACTGGTTCATCATTGACCAAGGAGGCATAAATGTGTTTAAGACTTCTAAAGACCACCAACCTCGGCCGATCTCCAGTTCCGATAATTCTGGCTTTTATCGTCCAATGTCTCTTCCGCCGCCGCTGCCCCCTCATTTTGTTCCTCCGGCCGCTGCTTTACCTACTTTCTGCCTGACGTATTCCCCGCGGTACCTAATTCCAGTGCCCTTGTATGATTCCGGTGGACTGATTGCCCTTACCCGAGCAGCAAAATTGCCCACCAGTTGTTTGTCAATGCCTCGGACATAGATGATCGTGTTTTTCACAACATCTACTGTTATTCCTTCTGGAATCTCCATCTCCACCGGGTGAGTAAAGCCTAGTTCCAGAACAAGTTTCTTACTCTTAACTTCAGCCTTAAAGCCGATACCGTGAATCTCCAGTATTTTTTCAAATTCTTTTGTTATCCCCGCAATCATGTTCAGAATCAGTTTCCGATACAAACCCAGTTTCTCTTCCGTTTTCCGGAATAACCGTCGCCGCTCTGCGCTAACATTACTACCCAGCATCACTTGCTGACCATCGCAAGTAACACTAAGATCAACTGGCCATGGTAGGCTCAATGTCCCTTTCGCTCCTGAAATATTGATTGTTTGCCCGTCAAGATTAATCTTCACCCCTTGTGGAATAACAATTGCCTTTTTGGCTAGCCGCCCCATGGTTCCTCCTGAAAATCTCAATCCTCTCGGAGAAATCAAATTCACCAAATGATGAAAAGGACCTCCCCACCGATTCCTTTTTCTCTAGCCTGCTTGCTTGTTAAAATTCCCTGACTGGTGCTCAAGACCGCTACTCCTGGGCCCTGGGTCACACTACCCAGGTCTCTCTTTCCCGCATAAATACGTCGGCTAAGTTTGCTTAATCTTTTCATTTCATTAATCGCTCGCTTCCTGCCAAAATAGAGCAGGTGAACTCTAAGAAATTTGCTTTTCCCTTCGCCGATGATTTCAAAATCTTTAACAAAATTTTCTTCCTTTAAAACCTTAATAATTGTCTCCAGGTGCTTTGTGTAAGGAATATCCACATATGGTCTATAAATTTCGCTTCCGTTCCTTAACCGTGTCAAAAAATCACTAATTGGGTCATTTACAGACATATCCACTTTCCTCCTCACCAGCTCGCTTTGTGCAGCCCTGGAATTTCTCCTCGGGAAGCCATTTCTCTCAAACATATTCGGCATAGCCCAAATCTTCTCAAATATCCTCTAGGCCGGCCGCACTTCCAACAACGGTTGCGTCGCCGCACCGCAAACTTTGGTTCTCTCTTCATCTTTTCAAAAAAGCATTTCCTGGCCACTCACTCCTCCCTGATCGGTAATCCTAATCCGCGCAAAAGCTCAGTAGATTCCCGGGGTGTTCGGGCATTTGTCACAAAGGTAATATTCATCCCTCTAATCTTATATATGGAATTGTAATCCACCTCCGGGAAAACTACCTGTTCTTTTATCCCCAAGGTATAACCACCCTTGCCATCAGTCTTATTAGGCAACCCATTGAAATCCCTAACTCTGGGTAAGGCAACAGTAATTAATCGGTCCAAGAATTCATACATCCGGTTGCCCCGCAAAGTCACCATTACTCCCGTAATATCGCCTTTCCTCAAATTGAAACCAGCTATTGACTTTTTCGCCCTTGTAATCACTGGTTTCTGACCGGTAATCGCCTCTATTTCCCTTTGAGCAGACTCTATTGCCTTTGCATCTTTGCTGTCCCGACCCACCCCGCAGTTGATTACTATCTTAAGTAAACGGGGAATCTCCATACAGTTCTGATAAGCAAACTTCTTGGTAAGTTCAGACCTCACTTCTTCGCGATATTTTTTCTTCAACCTTGGTTCCATTTTATTTCTGCTCAATAACTTCCTGACAGCCTCCGCAATATCTTGCCTTTGTGCCATCTGGCAATAATCGGAAATGCAGCCGCACTGGCTTTTCGCACTTCATACAAAAAAACCTAACGTTAGCGAGAGAAATTGGCTTCTCAATGGAGACTATACCTCCCTGTTGGTCAATCTTCCTTGGCCGAACGTGCTTCTTAACAAAGTTAACGCCCTCTACCAGGAGCCGACCTTCGGCTGGGTAAACTCGGATAACTCTCCCTTTCTTGCCGGCATCCTTTCCTTTCATTACTTGGACAAAATCACCCTTTCTTATCTTAAAGCGCATATTAAAGGACCTCCGGAGCCAACGAAATAATTTTTAAATATTGCGCTTCTCTTAATTCCCTCGGAACCGGGCCAAACACCCGGGTGCCCCGGGGATTTTTTTCATTGTCAACAATCACCGCGCAGTTGTGTCCAAAGCGGATTAGGGATCCATCAGGCCGCCGGATCGGTTTAACTGTCCTTACCACTACGGCTTTAACCTTTTCCTTTTTCTTCACCAACCCATCCGGCAAAGCCTCTTTAACGCTTGCCACCACCAGGTCACCAACCCTGGCATAACGTTTTCGGGAACTGCCCACCAGACCTATTACCCGAATCTTTTTTGCTCCCGTATTGTCAGCCACCACTAGAATTGACCGGAGCTGAATCATTAGTTGACTCCTCCATTGAAGAAACCTTCCTTATTCCTTCTTTAACAATCCCAGCAATATAGTAACGCTTCGTCCGACTCAACGGGCGGCACTGAATTACAGACACAGTGTCACCCGGCCGGGTGATATTTCCTTCGTCATGAGCCAATATTTTAACCCGACGTTTTATCTTTTTCCTATAAAGCGGGTGTTCACTCACCTTAACGATGGCCACCACACGAGTTTTGTTCATTCGGTCACTCACCACCACGCCAATTCTTCTAATCTTTTTACTTTCGCGATGCAACGGAGCCATTCTGTCCTCCATTAACACCTCTATTCTTCTCTCGGATAAGGGTAAGGTACAAAGCTATTTCCTTTCTTTTCAGTTTCAGAAGAGATGTTTGTTTTAACTGCCCAAGGCGATGCTGCTGGCGCAGATTGAACAACTCAATCTTCGCTGCCTGAACTTTTCCCTCCAGGTCCACTAAACTCAAATCCTTGATGTTCTTCTTCTCGTCCCTTTTCATATCGCCTCTCTCGCCACTATTCTGCACCGATAAGGCAACTTGTAACGAGCCAACGTTAAGGCTTTCCGGGCTATCATTGCCTCAACGCCAGCGATTTCAAAGAGTATCCGGCCCGGCAAAACGACGGCCTCCCAGTGGGAAACGTCGCCTTTGCCTTTTCCCATTCTTGAATCAGCTGGTTTCCGCGTGACCGGGCGATCTGGGAAAATCCGAATCCAGATACGGCCGCGCGCCTTCAAGCAATGGGTTATAGCAACCCGGGCAGCCTCAATCTGGGCGCTGCTTAGACGACCAGGGTCAAGTATCTGAAGGCCAAAGTCGCCATAAAATAAAGTATTTCCTCGCGAAGCTTTGCCTCGCGTTACCCCCCGTTGCATCTTTCTATACTTCACTCTTTTGGGCATCAAAGGCATATCTTACACCTCAGTTTAAATTTGAAGAGGAAGCCTCCGACTGCTGTTCTGGCTGTTCCCCAAGATAAATCCAAACTTTAACTCCCACCGTCCCTGTTTTCAACACTCCGGTACTGGTGGCATAATCAATTTTCGCGCGGAGGGTATGTAAAGGCACTTTTCCCATTATATATTGTTCCGAGCGAGCAATTTCAGCCCCACCAATTCGCCCCCCAACTCTTACTTTTACGCCCTGTGCTCCGGCCTGTAAAGCACTCAACATTGCTTTTTTTACAA
>JAMWDF010000092.1 GCA_023818865.1 Candidatus Omnitrophota bacterium | reverse complement strand
AGTGGATTTAATGAAGAGGGTGAAGCATATGGCGGTGGAGGAAGAAGCTACCATTTCTGAATGGTTGGCTCAGGCCCTCCGGGAACGATTGGAAAAAAAGTCTCCGCCTTGACGAAAAGTGATATTTTAGTGTAAAATAAGTTAAAAGCCATGCCTAGCAAGAAGGAAATTCTAACCATCATTGATCATTTAGGGCTGTGGAATAGACGGAGCCTGGAAAAGGCAATGGAGGAGCAGGAAACCTCCGGACGGCCCCTGAAAGAGGTTTTTCAAAACCAAGGGCTTTTACCGTTCGGTGAGGTATCCGCTTCTCTTTATTTCCAATTAGGCATCGTCCAGCAAGAACTCCCAGCCAGAGAAATTTCTTCAGAGCTCGTTTCTCTCCTACCAGCCAAGGTGGTAAAACTTCATCGGGTGATTCCCTGGGAGCAGCGACCTGACGGAAAGATTATCCTGGTTTCTGATGACCCAATCAATATCTTAGCCAGTGATTATTTTTCCAAGATGATCAGCGCTGGCGGGGAGAAAAAGGAAGTAGAATTTTTGATTACTTTCCCCAAAGACATTGACCAGTTGATTCAGAAGTACTATGGCCAGGAGGAGATGGAAGACTTGACCGCCATGCTTCAGGAAGCTAGCTCCGCCACAGTGGAGCTGGAAGGAACCGGCGAGCAAATCATCACTGATGAAGATGAAGAAGCACTGGCTCTCCAGGCACCGGTAGTCAAAATCGTTAACCTGGTTTTTGTAGAAGCCTTGAGGAGAAGAGCCAGTGATATTCACTTAGAGCCTCTGGAAAAACGTTTCCGGGTTCGCTTCCGGATTGACGGAGTACTCTATGAAGTGGTTTCTCCGCCTAAGCGAATAGAAAAGGCAGTCATCGCCCGGGTCAAGCTGATGGCGAAGATGGACCTCTCGGAGAAACGGTTGCCTCAAGATGGCCGGATTATGCTGGATATCGGCGGTAAGCCGATTGATTTCCGGGTATCAACACTTCCAGGTATCTATGGCGAAAGTGTAGTCATGAGAATTTTGGACAAGACCTCCATGTTGAAAAGCTTGGATCAATTGGGTTTCCTGGAAAGGGACAAAGAACGATGGGAAAAATTGATGCATTATTCTGGTGGTCTGGTTCTGGTGACTGGGCCCACCGGTTCTGGAAAGACCACCACCCTTTATGCCTCCCTGATGATTCTCAATACTCCAGATAAGAAACTAATGACCGTGGAAGAACCGGTGGAGTATCAAATTCCAGGGATTAATCAGACTCCGGTTAACTCTGAGATTGGCTTAACCTTTGCTTCAGTCTTGCGCGCTTTTCTGCGTCAGTCGCCTGATGTAATTTTAGTAGGTGAAATTCGTGATTTTGAAACAGCCGATATCGCTCTCCGGGCTGCCCTGACCGGTCATTTAGTGTTCAGTACTTTGCATACTAACGATGCCCCCAGTGCCATTACCCGGTTGATTGATATAGGCGTACCCCAGTTTCTGGTGGCTTCTTCCTTGCAGGGCATCATGGCCCAGCGACTGGTCAGGGTTCTCTGCCCTTATTGCAAAGAGAAGATTGAGCCGGATGAAAAGATGAAGACCGTTTTAGGGATTAGTGACGGTCAGGAGGTCAATATTTGTCGTCCCAAAGGTTGCAATGAATGCAATTTCACTGGCTTTTTTGGCCGGGTCGGAATCTTTGAGGTAGTGGTGATGAATGACCAACTGCGCACCCTGGCTTTGAGAAGAGCCAGTGCCGATGAACTGCGCCAGGCCGCTTTGGCGGCTGGCATGACGGCAATGCGGGACGATGGATTGGAAAAGGTGCGTCGGGGGATTACCACCTTAGAAGAAGTCTTCAGCATAGTCGGGGAGGAATAGGATGGCCAAGAGAATAGAAGAACTCTTAGAAATGATTGTCAAGGAAGATGCTTCTGATCTTCACATTAACGTCGGATTGCCGCCGATGATGCGCGCCAGAGGTGGACTAGAAAAGATGGATACCGAACCGCTTACTCCGGAAGATACGGTGAATTACATGAAAGCGATTACTTCCCGGGACCACCAGGAAGAGCTCCAAAAGGTTGGCGGCACGGACTTTGGTTTTGCCTTTAAGGATATTGCCCGGTTCCGGGTGAGTGTTTTCCGGGAAAGGGGACACATTGCCATGGCTCTCCGGCTTATCCCCTTTCGGTTTTTCACTTTTGAACAGATCGGTCTGGAAAGAAAAACAATGGAGTATCTTCTCACCAAACCCCGCGGCTTGATCTTAGTCACTGGGCCCACCGGCTCCGGGAAGACCACCACTCTGGCTAGCATGATCAACTGGATTAATGAGACTCAGGATGAGCACATCATCACCGTGGAAGACCCGATTGAATATTACCACCAGCATAAACGGAGTATTGTCACCCAGCGGGAACTGGGAGTAGATGTTCCCAGTTTTGCGGAGGCGCTCCGGCGGGGACTCCGACAGGACCCAGATGTCTTTCTGGTGGGAGAAATGAGAGACCTGGAAACCATTGAGGCTGCCATCACCGCCGCGGAAACCGGTCATCTGGTTTTTGGCACCCTACATACCACCGGCGCGACCAGAACCATTGACCGGATTGTCAATGTCTTTCCGGTGGAACAGCAGGAACAGATTCGGATTATGCTTTCAGTGAGTATCCTGGCTATCATCTCCCAGATTCTCTTAAGGCGGATAGATAAACCTGGCCGGATTGCTGCCTTTGAAGTGATGGTGGCTACCCCATCCATCCAGAATCTTATCCGGGAGAAGAAGACTTACCGAATTCTTTCCGATATTCAGACTGGCGCTAAGTGGGGAATGGTGCCTTTAGATGCCTGTTTAATGAAACTGTTTAAGGAAGGGAAAATCAGTTTTGAAGATGTGATGATTTACTGCTATGACCCGGAGCAGACCAGAGCGCAGCTGGCTGCAGAAGGGGCGATTGATTCAGCCTTGCTCAAGCAGGACTTAAAGGAAGGAATCTTAGAGAAGAAACCGTGAGGTTTGGCTATGGCTGAGAAAAAACTTCTCGGAGAGATGCTGATAGAAAACGGGTTGATCACTGAAGAGCAATTGACTAAAGCTCTGGAAGAGCAGCGAAAGAGTGGTCATTTCCTTGGCCGGATTCTGGTGGACCTAGGTTATGTTTCCGAAAAGGACCTGAAACGGGTTTTATCTATCCAGGCCGGCGTGGAGATGATTGACCTAAAAAACACCGTGATTGACCAGAAGGCCATTCAGGTTTTTCCTTCAGCCCTAGCCAAAGCTTATGAAGCCATTCCAGTTAAGTTTGAAAACAATGTCTTGACGTTGGCGGTCGGGGATACTTTAAGCCTTAACATCCAGGATGACATCACCTTCGTTCTCGGGTATAAAACCAAGATGGTGCTGGCTGATTCCGACGACATCAAGGAAGCCATTGAGACCTATTATGGCAAGGAGATGGAGACTATTGATGACCTCATCAAATGGCTCTCCCAGGATGTGGAAGAGATGGAAGAACTGGAATCAGTGGCTAGTCAGGGTGAATACGCCACTATCACCAGTCTGGAAGAAATTGCTTCTCTTCCTCCAGTGGTTAAACTGTTTGACCTGATTTTGCTGCAGACTGTTCGGGATAATGCCTCAGATGTGCACCTGGAACCATTTGAAGATGATTTCCGGGTGAGATACCGAGTAGATGGGGTCCTTTATGATATGGTCCACCCACCTAAAGGGTTAGCCTTCGCCCTCTTTTGCCGGTTCAAGATTATGGCAGGTATGGACATTGCAGAAAGAAGACTGCCCCAGGATGGCCGCATTGAACTCTCTATCATGGGACGGGCCGTTGATCTCCGGGTGAATACTGTGCCAACTGTCTTTGGGGAATGTCTGGCGATCCGGGTTCTGGACCGAGGTAAGACCATCTTTGAACTGGAAAATCTGGGTCTTTCCCAGCAGGATATGGAAGTGGTAAACAACCTGATCAAAAAACCTAACGGCATCATCTTAGCCACCGGACCGACCGGTTGCGGTAAAACCACCACCCTTTACGCTCTGTTGCGCAAGATTAACACGCCGGATGTCAAGGTGATTACCACTGAAGACCCGGTGGAGTACATGCTGGAAGGGGCAGTTCAGGTACCAATTCGGGAGCATATCGGATTAACCTTTGCCAAGTGTTTGCGCAGTATCCTGAGGCAAGACCCGGATGTGATTTTAGTAGGAGAGGTGCGCGACTTTGAGACCGCCCAGATGGCAATTCAGTCCTCCCTAACCGGGCACCTGGTGCTGAGTACTCTTCATACCAACGATGCGCCCACCACCATCGTCCGGCTGGCAGATATGAAAGTGGAAACTTTCCTTCTGGCTTCTACCATTGAAGGAGTGATTGCCCAGCGACTGGTTAGGGTTCTTTGCCCCAGATGCAAGCAGGAGTACCGACCTGAGCCAGCTGAATTACTTCAGATTGGCCTTACTCCAGAAAAGGCTGAAGGAATGAAGTTTTACAAGCCGGTGGGTTGTCCTTTCTGCCGAGGTGGATATAAAGGTCGGGTGGGCATGTTTGAAATTCTGATACCTCAACCGCCTTTCTGGGAGGCTGTCTTGACTGGTCGCTCCTTAGGGGAAATCCGGGAAGTGGCGGTGAAAGAGTGCGGAATGAAGACTCTTCTTGATGATGGGCTTGAGAAAATAAATTTAGGTATCACCAGCATTGAAGAAGTAGCCAGAGAAGTGCACGGTTATTAAAGTTTAAACTGATAGGCTGGCCTATCAGAAGGAGGTAAAATGGCGGTTTTTCAATACACCGCGCTGGACTCAGCCGGCAAGAGTCTAAACGGAACCATTGAAGCTGGCCACCTTCAGGAAGCCTTAGCCAAACTGAAAGGTATGGGCTATTTTGTCACCAATGTTTCTCCAGCCAAAGGGGCCAAAGAGAAACAGCCGGCCGCTAAACCAGCCGCCAAACCAGCGGCTAAGACTAAGAAAGCAGCTGGGGGAGCTGGATTGAATCTCAGTTTAGGACCAACGGCGATCAAACCCAAGGAACTGACCATCATCACCCGGCAGATGGCCACTCTTATTGGTTCCGGCTTGCCACTTCTTCGGTCTCTCCGGGTTCTGAAGGAACAACGTCGGGGCGGCGCCGCCACCGTGTTGGCGAAAGTGGCTGATGATATTGAAAGCGGTGCCCTTTTTTCTGAAGCGCTTGCCAAACACCCCCGCAGTTTTCCTCGCATTTATGTAGCCATGGTTCGAGCCGGTGAGGCTGGTGGCGCCCTGGAAGTGGTGTTGAGCCGCCTGGCTGACTTCATGGAAAAAGAAGCCAAACTGAAAGGAAAAATTAAGTCAGCGATGGCTTATCCAGCCGTCATCTGCGTGGTGGCCGTGGGTATTCTAACATTTATTATGTTGAAGATTGTCCCAACCTTTATCAACATTTTCCAGGAAATGGAAGCCGGAGAACTGCCTGGAGCCACTCAACTTCTTATCAAGATTTCTAACCTGATGACCCAGCGGTTTTATTTGATTATTGCTGGCGTCATTGCCCTGGTCATCTTTTACAAAATTCTCTGCAAGATCAAGTTTACCCGGTACTGGATAGACATGGGCAAGATGCGGGTTCCAGTTTTCGGTCCTGTAGTCGCCAAGACCATTATTGCCAGGTTTGCCCGCACCCTGGCTACTCTGATTACCAGTGGAGTCCCCATTCTTCAGTCTCTCCAGATTGTCCGGGATACTGTGGGTAATGATGTCATCGCTAAAGCCATCAATGAGATTAGAAACCGGGTGCGAGAAGGAGAGGGAATCTCTGGGCCGATGCACCGGAGCGGCGCTTTTCCCGCCATGGTGACCAACATGATTGCGGTTGGGGAAGAAACCGGGGCCATTGACTCCATGCTGGAGAAGGTGGCTGATGCTTATGAAGCAGAAGTGGATGCGGCAGTGGCAGCGATGACCTCCATGTTGGAACCGATTATGATTGTGTTTTTAGGCGGCATTGTCGGGTTCATCGTGATTGCACTCTTTTTGCCTTTGATAAAACTGGCGATGGGTTTAACCGAAAGCGGTGGTGGAGGTGGCGGCGGTGAAAAAGGAGGGGATTGATGGCAAAAAGAAAAGGTTTCACACTGGTAGAGCTCTTAGTAGTAATAGCCATTATTGCTATGCTGGCTGCATTACTCATGCCAGCGCTGAGTGCAGCCAGAGAGAAAGGCAGGCGAACAACTTGTGTTAACAATCTGAGACAGTTTGCGATTGCTTACGAGATGTATGCAGATGACTGGTATGAAAAATTCCCGGCAAGCGAACAGGGGCTTTATGACGCTGACGGAAAGGAGACTACCCTTTCAATTTACCCTAACTACATTAAGACTACCAAGAGTTTCTGGTGCCCGGCTGCGCTTTCCCGACTGGTACCCTACCCCAAAGGCGATATTACAGATAACGGTTTGACTGACCCCAAAGAAGATGGCTATGAGAATAATTGGTATGCCAGTTACGCCTTTGTCTTTGGTCTGACCCCAGGAAATAAGGCTTCTTTTCCGGTGCCGATAATCAGTGACCGAGGAGTGTATAACACTAAGTTGGATAAGAAAACCGGGAATCACCCCTGGGGAATTAATACGCTTTATTTAGATGGCTCGGTCCAGTGGGTGACTATCTATCAAATTAAATTCTCTGATGATAGCGTGGTTGGTAATGTTGCCTGCAAAACAAACGGGGATTCAATCAAGAGTATCAATAAAAGTATCTGGAAAGAACAATAAGTTGGGGGGACCCGAAGGCTGGAAAAAAGCTAACTGAAGGTAGGGGGAAGGTTTACGGTGGAGGCAAAAATGAAAGGAAAGAAAGGTTTTACCTTGGCGGAGCTTTTAGTGGTAATGGTCATCATTGCTCTTCTGGCAGCCTTACTCTTACCAGCTATCCGGAAATCAAGAGCCAAAGCAATGGTGGATAAAGCCAGGGCAGAGATGGCTAATCTGGCTGGAATTATGACCATGGTGAAAAATGATATTGGCTGGTATGTGAGACTATGTGACCTGAAAGACTCAGTTCTGGCTAACTCTAGTCACTCTGGTTATCCAGTGGCTGATGGTCAGGCATTATCTACGGATATTGATGGCACTTACACAATATGTTATGTCAGTTGGGTAAATGCACCCAGTGAGCCTAGGGAGTACCAAGATTCTACTTCTGAAGAAAGTGAAATCACTATTGGCCACCCTTGGGATGGACCTTATCAGGTTTTCCAGGATAAAGGCATTTATACCAGTAGTCAAGGTTCTACTCCTGACCCGGGAAGTGCCACTGGCTGGAGCATGGACAAGGTTCCTTATGGCACGCCTTTGGACCCGTGGGGACATGCATATCTGGTGGCTTACAGCGATACAGAAAAAGTCATGATTATTTACTCTGCCGGCCCCAATGGAAGAATGGAAACTAATGCCGGGGTATCCACCCCTGGAGGTGATGACCTCCTTTACAAGTTTCGCTAAGGATAAGGGTGAGAAGAGAATTCCTTGCCTCTATTTTTTGGTTTTCTCCTTTTCTTGTTTTCCTTCAGAGGACACCTACCTGAGAAATACCGTTGTCTTCCATCTCGATTTTGAGAACGGGCTGCTGGCTACTCAATCTGCCGGCGAAAACCAGCCAACAGCCATTCGGCTTAACAACCAGCTGGTTTCTCCAGAAACCATCAGGCAGAACTTCTTCACTTTTTGGCTCACGGATAAAGGATTGACCAACAGAGAATCTACCCCCTTCTTGAGTGTGGGTTACCCGGTAGAGAAAAACCTGCCTCCTGGCGGAACCATCGTTTGGTGGTTGAAGTATGAGAAACTTCATCCTTCTGCTTCAAACCGGCTGATTTTTCAGACCCAGGCCGGCAAACTTTTTGTTACCCTTGGCCAGTACGGTCGGGTGTGGACTCACGGCAATGTTCCGGTTTATCAATCAGATTTGACTGGCGTCTTTTTACCCAGAAATCAGAATGAGTGGACCCAGTTAGGCTTTAGGTATGGCCGGCCCAGTTTGCATTTTATCCTGAACGGTAGAAGGATAGCCACTGAAACCTGGCGCCAACCATTTCAACTCCAGGATTTTAGCCGACTTTTTAACTTTTCCCTTTCTTCTTACCAAGGAGAAAAATGAGCAAGTGGCTTTCTTTTGCTGTAATTTGGCTTGCTTTCACCGGTTTTTCCAACGCAGAGATACCAGAGGCATCCTATCCACCCCTGGTGCGGGTGCCGCCGATAGATAAACCACCGGTGATTGATGGGAGGATTTCTCCTAATGAGTGGGACCGGGCATTTATGGGCACCGGGATAGCGCCATACAAAGCAGGCGGGTTGGACCCGATTTTAGTCCAGTACTGGTTTGCCTATGATGAAAAGAATATCTATTTGGCTGGCCGGATGCAGACCCATCCGGAAGAATCTTTTGACAAACCTGCTCGGAGACTGGCTGGCGGTGGACCAACGAGTCACTTTGAAATTCTGATTGATCCTCATCCCTGCCATCCTGACCATAACTGGGTTCAGGCGATGATGTATCCCTTTGGGAAATACAAGAATGTGGGTTATAGCCAGCGGATCGGTGGTTATATCCCTTATGAGGTTGAGTGGAACTACCAGGATGCTTATGCTGATGGCTTCTGGAGCATAGAAATGAGTGCGCCGGTAAGCGCTTTTCATCATGGCCGGATTACAGAGGGCGAAGCCTGGGGAGTTCTTTACGCTGGCAGTATCCAAGCCGCCCCTGGAGTTTATTTCTTCTCCGGACAGTTAGGCGATATCTTCCGGGAGCGTTCAAGGTATCTGAAGATGATTTTTGACCGGCAGGCCCCGATAGTTCAGGTGAGAAGTATGGGCCAGGTACTCACCGGAAAGGTAACGCCTCAGGTTCTGGTGAATAATATCACCAACCAGGTTCTCTCTCTTCAAGCAGAGTTTTCTCTCCGGGATAAACTGCTTGACTGGAAAGCAGAAAGGGTAAAGGAGATAAGAAAATTAACCCTTGAACCGACCAAAGAGGGCCTTTTCACCTGCGAAATTAAGACGCCGGACAAAGGGAAAACCGAATATCTTTTCATCACTATTACCGAAGCGTCAGGGAAAAAACTCTACCAAGGGGTCTACAAACTGG
>JAMWDF010000091.1 GCA_023818865.1 Candidatus Omnitrophota bacterium | reverse complement strand
AGAATTGTTTTTATCATTCTCTTTCCATAAGACGTTTGATGAGAGCAGCCTCCTGGAAAAATTCTTCAGCGGTCATCTCCTTCAAGAAAACAAAACCCCGGGTAGCTCGCAGCCTGGCTATCGGATTGTTATAAAAAAAGTCCCGGCCGAGGCAAGTCTTCAACATTGCGTACTGTTCCACCATTATTTTCTGGGCCAGTTCGCTGAATGGTCCGTCAATCTCATAGCTGGGAAACGAAGCCGACCGCTGAGAACCAAAGCAAGCCTGGAAAGCCGACTTCATGATAGCCAATGAATTCAGAGACACCGGGACGAAAATATTGGCTTCTGCCGGATGAAACCGGTGCCAGACGTTACGGTATCCCCAAACAGTAACCTTTTTCTCTGGATTTTTCTCCAGGTATGCTTGGAGTGCCTGAGAAACTGCCTGAAGAACTTTGTAATGGGTATCCGGTCCACTACCTTCTGGATCAAAAGCCACTGTAATTACGTCTGGAGAGACCTTTTCCAAAAGGTTAATAATAGGCCTTATGTCTCTTTCCCATTCTGGCTCGGGAGTGAAGATGTCTCCGGTGTAAAATCCCAACCTGAGATGAAAGATGTGATCACAATTAATCCCTAAGTGTCCCCAGAGAAGTTCCTCTTCCCATTCTCTAATCATGCCTTTGAGTTTCTGAACAAAAGGGGTATCCTTTTTCCCAGGGTAGATGGCGGCAAAATAAGCCTTAAGTCGGTGAATTTCAATCTTAATGAGAACCGGGTCCTCAGTAGCCGCCAGTTCTACCAAATTCCGCAACATCCTTCGGGCCTCCCCCTCTTTCTGCATTTCCGGTCGGTTGGCAGCAACTCCGTCAAGGTACTGGTAAACATCCCGGTTTCGGCTGACCCAGTCCCTTTGAGAAAAGTGACCTGATTTGAGCAGTTCGTTCAATACGCCTTTTTCCAGAAACTGCTCCAGGGTGGCAAGGCAGTTTTGGGTATATTCATTAGTTACCGAGGTGAACCCGCTGGTGAAGGTAGCAAAGTGGTGATTAGCTTTCGGGGAGCGGACCAGGTGGACGATGAACGGTAGGTAGCCTAACATAATGTCATCATGATGGGGCCCGGTATGCAGATAGATACACTCGGCAGGTTGCTGTATTCCTTTCTTGATTCTTGCTTTGAACTCTTCACTCAGTTCTTTAGCCTTTTCCTGGCCATGCCGAACCAGTTGTCCCAGATGGTCCTGACATATGTCTTCTTCTGTTAAGTCAATCAGCCGTTTTTTCTTAGTAGTAGCGATGTCGGTGATGATTCTTCCAACGACAGTTTCGGGTAGCGGGGAAAGATTCCGCCAGCGGTGATACGACCTTTGTTTAAGGGAAACAGCTGACCCTTGGGTCAAATAAAATCGGCTACTTGGCAATTTCTGTAAGGCGGTAGCTGGATAAAGGAGAGAAGGTACATTTTCTATTGCTTCGCTGACGACTTTGGCTTTGCTTTCCCCAGCTGAAATGATAATGGCAGTAGTTGTTGGATTGCGGGTAATAGTTTGTAGCCCAATGGTAATAACGGCTTTGCGGCGAGAGATTTCTATTCCGCCTAAGTCGGTGGCTGCGGCCGCTGCAGTTTCATAGTTAATGGGAGTCAATCTGGTAGTGGAAAAATGGTCTGAACCGCGCACATTAAAGCCAATATGTCCATCTGGCCCAATGCCTCCAAGGAAAAACCCTATTCCTCCCAGTTGAATGATTTTTTCTTCATACTCCATGGCGAAACGGTCAGCAGCTAGGAGAGCCTGGTATTGATGTTCTTCTTGTTCGCTGCTTGGTAGCCGGAAGCGTAAAGAAAAATCAACCAAGTCTTCTGGGAAGATATCGCCTAAATTCATTCCAGGCGGTGTCCCCAGCGTCCAAGTATCCATCAGCAAGGCTTTGGATGGTGCCAAGCCAAACTGTTTAAAATAGAAACGGTTAATATAATAGGCAAAGCTGTTTTCTTGCCGGGGATTCATCGGATAGAACTCGTCAATCTGGACAAAGGTATAATCTTTCATCTCTGGTTTTTCTGGATTCAATCCCCACTCACATAGTCCTCTCTGGACCCGTTTTTCTGACCAGTGGCTGAGATAGTAAGTCGTCCAGCGGATAAAGTGTTCCGGTGTTTTCCCGGTGGGCAAAGAAATAACCCCATGCGGATTCTTCTGAAGCCATTCCAGAAACCGAAGAGCAGTTAGTTGGCCCAGACTGGGGAAATCTGGCACCTCAATTACTCCGATTTTCTCCGCTGGCTGGTAGGATAATGGTTTGCCTGAACGCTCCAGGGCAATCCTTTCTACCTCCGAAGAGGAATCGTATTGTCTCATGGTTTATATTTTACCATAGAAGGACGAAGAGATTTATTATCAGGTGTCGTCCAGTTGCTTTTCTCGGACTAACCAACTAGTGTCACTTCTCGGGTTGATTTCTAGTGAGGCAATTCGGGGACTTGACAAAGGAGAAGGGTAGGTTATAAAATATATCTGTATATAAACAGTGGGCTCTCATGTGCCAAATAAAGTTTAGGCCGGTGCTGCACCAGAGTTCTGTCCCCTTGTACATCCAGATAAAAGAAGTTATTCGGGAAGCAATTGTCAGCGGTAATCTAAGGTCAGGCCAGTTAGTTCCTTCAGAAAGGCAGATGTGCCGTATCTTTGATGTTAGCCACATCAGTGTCCGCCAAGCGTTGGTGGAACTTACCAGAGAAGGTTATCTTTTCCGAGTTCCGGGAAAGGGTACTTATGTAGCCGAAAGTCTATCCGGCTGGGAGACGAAAGGCCAGCCTATCGGGGTAGTTATTCCTTCTACTAACGGTGGATTGACCTCACCATTTATCTCGGATTTTCTCGTTGGATTAAAGAAGGTAGCCACCAAGGCTGGTCTGGATGTGCTTCTTTATACGGATGTTGAAGAGACCTATTTTCATCCGAGAAAAATCGGTCAGTTGCAAGGAATCATTTTAACTGAGCCGCATTTCTCAGATAAGCGGATTACCAAATTAAGAAAGACTGGCTTGCCGATGGTAGTCGTTGGTCGGACGGAAGAAGAAGGAGTTTATACCGTTGATGCGGACCATCGACGAATCTTCCAGATGTTAACTGAGTACTTGTTGAAACTGGGCCACCGCCAGATTGGTTTCATCAACGGGCCAGCCGTTCTGACGGTCTCGGCTGATAAACTCCAGGGATATCAACAGGCTCTGAAAAAGTACAGAGTTTCTTTTGACCAAAAACTGGTAAGGTATGGCCCTTTTTCAGAAGAAAGCGGCTACCAGAACGCTAAGAAACTGTTAGGTTACCCAATTACAGCCTTGGTGTGCGGGGATGATTTCATTTCCGTTGGAGCCTTAAGGGCGATCCGAGAAAAAAAATTGAGGGTGCCGGAGGATATTTCTCTTTGTGGGTGCCATAACTCTTCTTTTACTCAGCATACCATTCCTAGTTTAACCACCGCTGACATTTTTGCTTCACTTTTGGGGGAGAAAGCCGGGGAGAAATTACTTCGGAGATTGAACAATGAAGAGGTAGAAACCCGGACAGTAATTCAAGGTAAATTGATTATTCGGGAATCAACTCAGGAGGTTAAGAAAAAATGAGTTCAGCCGTCCGGGAGAAATTAGAAAAGAAGGTAGCGATTGTTACAGGTGGGGGAAAAGGTTATGGGAGAGGTATTGCCGCAGCGTTAAAGAAGAAAAGGGCAGAGGTTTGGATTACTGGGAGAAACGAAGAGAACTTACAGAAGGCGGCTGAGCAGATGGGTGTTTACTACTTCAAGGCAGATGTGACCAGCGCAAAAGACTGGGAGGCTCTGTTTAAAAAGGTCAATGAAAAGCATAAGCGAGTGGATGTCCTAATCAACAATGCTGGTGCCGGCATTCGGGTGGCACCGGCAAATAAGCAGTCAGAGAAAGAAATAAGACGTTCCATAGAAGTTAATCTTATCGGAGCCATCTTAGGTTGCCGGCAGGCAGCCGAGATAATGAAGAAACAAAATTCAGGGATAATAGTGAATATCTCTAGTGTGTGTGCGGTTGAAGCCTGGCCGGAATGGTCAGTTTACTCTGCGGCCAAGGCCGGTCTACTTCAGTTCAGCCGTTGTCTTTACACTGAACTGCGACCCTTTGGGGTAAGGGTTAGTTGCCTATTACCTTCCTGGGGAGCAACTGATTTTGTGACAGCTGCGGGCTTAAAGGATTTTTCTCCAGCAACAAAATTGCGTTGTATTCACCCTGAGCAACTCGGGGAAATGGTGGCTTCCCTGTGTGAACTTCCGCATCATTTGTGTGTGGAGAGTTTGATTCTCTGGCCAATGGTCCAGGAGGTGGTGCCACTATGAAATAAGAAATGAACGACGGATGGATTTACTGAGGCAAACATTCCTCTGGAGGAGGAAAATTAGCAAGGAGAAAGACTTCACTTTAATTGAGCTTCTGGTAGTGATTGCCATCATCATTATTCTGGCGGCGATGCTGTTACCAGCTTTGAGCAAAGCCAGGGAGAAAGCGAAGCAAACCATCTGGATAAACAATCTGAAGCAAATTGGTATCTGGTGGGTACACGTGTATGCCCAGGATTATAGCGATATGCTGCCTCCTCGGAACCAGAGGTACGCAACTGAAACCAGAAACTTTCAGTACGGTTTTTCTGCTTATGCCGATAAGAATATTTTGTCTACCCTGGCTACCGGCCCATCCTTAATTCATCCAGCATTAAACTATCCCATTAGACGAAAGACTTATAGCTGGTCTTAGGCCGGCAATGCGGTGGTAACCGATAAGCTTGTTGCTGATGGTGATATTGCTGGCGGGAGACATATTGGTCTGCTTAGCCGGATTCCGATACTGGACAAAATTATACTGATGGATGATAGCCGCAATGCTTGAAAATTTGTCAGTACTACCAAGAGCGCTAACTTTGAAGCCAGACACAGCAGTATGGGAAACATTCTTTAGGCTAACGGCCAGGTGGAAACAATCGTGAACTGGGAGTTGGTGATTTCCCGGTGCCAGAGAGTTGGTGGCCAGCGTCCGTAGCGCTTGAAAGGAATTGGGTAAATGCAACGGTTGAAGATAAATGGCTTTTTTCTTTTCCTGGTATTTCTTTTTCTTCCCAGGACTCTTTTCTCTGACCCGGAACACAATTTAGCTCGGCAGGATGAAGCCCGGCGGATTTACGAGGAAATTCTGCTGGAAAAAGGAGCTAGCCCAGAAAAGTTAGCTTCCCGCTGGCAGTGGATGTCAGCCACCTATCCGGATACTGAGTGGCCAGCCAGATTGGCGGCCAGTTGTGTCTCCGCAGCTTTTGAAGCGAAAAGATATTTGGAGGTAGCAGAAGGGGTCAGGTTATTCTGTCAGCATTACCCGACTTATGGCAGATTGAAAGCCAATCTTCTTTACCAATTAGTTAGGATTGTTATTGATCGGCAGGTTCCAGAAGATGTTCGGCGCCGGTGTTTAGAAGTCTTGCTTGACCACTGTCAGCAGGCTTCCTGGCTCCTGTCTCTTACTCAGAATACTCTGGCCAGTTTACCGTTATCTTCAGAGGAAAAGTATCTCCTGGCAAGAAAGGGGGAAGAAGTCTGCGGAGTTTATCCTTACAGCCGATGTTTTCTTTGGTTTTTCTTGGATAAATACGTCAGTACAGTCCCCCCGGAGAAATCTTTACTTGAGCTGGAACGTTTCCTTAGCCGGTATCCCGAAGACTCTCCAGAAAGATGGGCGGCTTTAAAAAGGTGGTTGAGTCTTAAGGCTAAATTAGGAGAGACTTCAGCCGGTGAAAGATTGAAAGAGATGGAGATTGCAGAAAAGAAGGTCGCAGAAGAAGTTAGTCAGCTGGCTGCCAGGGTGAAAGATCATCTGGCTTCCGGTTATTACCAGGAAGCCTATCAGGAAATAAAGAAAATTAAAAGCCAGCCGGTTGCTCTGACTGAACCCTTCTGGCGGGATATCTTATCCCTTTTGAAATCCCTGCCTGTTTCCCAGCAGCTCCGCTTTCTTCATCTAGCCTTGGAATTAATGGTGCCTGGCCGGACAGCTGAAGAGTATTATGTTCATATAAGCACTGGGCTGAAATGGCAGAAGGAGGTGGTTGCGCTGTTCAAGAAGTATCTGGAAAAAAATGCTGGGGATATTCACCGGGATAACCATAAAATCAGACAGTTAGCTGGGTTACCATTTCTTGCGCTAGGATTTCTCAGAAGCTCGGTCTGGATGATGCTGCTGCAGAATACTATTTCAAGGCTGGTTGCTCTGGTTGGAGCCTTGACCGGGAAAAAGCCATCTCCTTGTTAAGGCAGGCAGTGAAGAGTTGTGTTCACAGTTTAGCTTCAACCAGAGCAGAATGGTTTCTTTCTCTTCTCATAGGAGAAACAAGTATAGTCCAGAGTTGTCTACCCCGCAAACCGGATCAGATTGAAAAATCTTATAGTTCCCTTTCAGTAACCTTGCCTCCTCTGAAAAGGACTGAAAAAGAAGTCATCCAGGAGGGAGAAAAAATACTTCTGCGCTGTTTTGACCCAAAGGTTAATCTACTTAGAGATGTTCCCGCGACTGCTTCCAGCGGTCAGGCTAATCTGGCTATAGATGGGGATAAAAACACTTTCTGGCAACCAGACAGTCTGCCCGGAGTGCTAATTGTCTCTCTTCCCCAACCAGCCAGCATTCAGCGCCTGGTTATTCGCCTAGTGGAATATTCCTACTTCACGGTTTCCTTCTTAGATTTTACCGGGAAAGTACTATCTCGGTATGAACGCGACTGGAATTTTTGGGAACACATGCAGAGTAAGAATCTTTACCCACCCCTGGTGGTGACCTTAAATCTTTTGCCAGTGGCGGGAGTGGCTTATATCCGACTGGAAATGAGTAAGAATTTAGGGAAACTATCTGGCGTGGCTGAGCTGGAAGCCTACGCCAGTCCTTTTCCGGCGCAAGGAGAATGGATAGAAGAAATTCCTCTGCTTCCTGCTACCAAAAGTGTTGTTTTAAACTGGGAAACAGAGAATGTGGTCAAAGAGGTCATTTACACTGGAGAAATGGAATCTTTCCGGGGGTTCCCGGTAGTGCGCTGGCAATCCCCGTGGTTGAGAAGGCAGACAGTTTCTTTACGTCAGATTGGTGGAGCTGCAGGACTAGAGTTTTTTGGAAGGAATGCCACCTTGCTGGTTTCCGGTATAGGGAAGGTCAAATGGCAACTGGATACTGGAGAAAATGGAGTCATTGAACATCCGGAAAAAGAGAAAACCGAGCATCCGTTAGCTCATAAACTACCGCCAGGCAGACATTACCTCTGGTTGGAGAACGAGGCTTTCCCAGCCAAAGAGGATACTTATGGAGCAGGTGATTGTCAGATAAGTGGATTAAAAGTTATGGGAGAAACAGAGGTCAGTGTCCTGGTCAGGTTTGGGGACGGCAAAGAGTGGGGAGGGTGGCTCGGGCCGATTCAACCGGGGCAGAATGTGGCGGTCACTTATATTCCTGGTAGAGAGAAAAAAATTTGTCAGGTGAAGGTGAAACTGGATACCCGAGCAGTGATTGGACAAGCCACGCCTGTGATGAAAAATTTGAAAATCAGGGCTCAAGCTGAAGAAGGACACAACTGGCCAGTTTCCCAGGAAAGGGAAAATATTTTTTTCCGCGATTCCCTTGAAGAGGTAGCTGAGGTAGTCAACCGGCGAGAAGTAATGGTGGTATATCCAAAGACCGGCACGAAAGAAGAATATGAAATAGCCAGGCAGATTGCCGAAAAAGTAGGAGTTTATCTTGTTTCAGATGATATCGGCCTCAACCTTTACCCGGCACTGGTCCTAGCAGTGGGAACTCCGCAGAATCATCGTTACTGCCGGCAGTTAATCGCTTGGGCTGGTGTCTGGTCTGACCCTGATTTTCTTAACAGTAAAGCTGGGTTGGTCGGCCGGTCTCGTTCCGATAAGGAACGGACAAACTGGCTTTTTGTCACTGGCGAAAATCCAGAAGCGGTGGTCAGCGCAGGGAAAAGGCTACTAACAAGGTTGAAAACCTACCAGCCAGAGGAAAAACCATTCCGGTTTTTTCCGGCGGATACCTTAGAGGTAGTTTATCCCTGGCAGTCACATTTAGAAAGAGAAAAACTGGAAAACCTGACGGTAACTTTGGGGAAAAATGACCGCCGGAATATTCAGCTGGGACTGTCTGCGTCTCAAAATTTGTCTTCCTTAACTTTTAGGTGTAGCGAGCTTGTTTCCGCCTCAGGTGAATCTTTGCCTCAGCCTATCACCAGGGTAGTTGGCTGGTATGAATGGGAACCATTTTTCGGTCAGTTGAGACTGCCTAATTTTCTGATAAAAGGACCAATATCGTTACCTGCTAACACGGCTACCGGCATCTGGCTTACCGTGCAAACACGTAAAGAAACAATACCTGGGATTTATCAAGGCAAACTCACTGTTTCCGGGGGAAATCATACTGAAACCATTCCGGTGAAGGTTACAGTTTTGCCAATCACTTTGGCTGACTTTTCCCGGACAAAGACAATGAGTTTTGCGGCGGTGCCTTGGTTTTTCCCTCGGGGATCTGCGGATTGGAAAAAAGCAGTGAGAACCTTAGCGGAGAACGAAGCTGAACACGGCGCCAACGTTTTCAGTTTGCCTATGACAATTGACTGGAAATGCCAGGAAGGGAAAGTTCCGATCAAGCAAGCAATAGTGAAAACAGGGACCACAGAAGAATCTATTAGCTGGTCTGCCTATGCTCCTGGAAACAAGAAGGTGCCACCAGATTTTCAGTTGATGGTGGAACTGGATTGCCCGATGAAGGTGAAACAGGTGGCCGTAGCAGCCAAGATAGCTAATCCAGAGGGCCTGACTTGCGAGGTACTTCTACCTGACGGCCCCTGGAAGAAATTACCTTCTCTCTCCTGGGATGAAGGAGGCAGTCCGTTTGAAGAAAAGCAAGCAGAAGAACCATCCTGGCTGGGTTTTTTCTTTGCTGGACCAGCCGAAATAGTTAACCGGGTACGTTTCCGGGGGAATGGAAAGATAGAATTGGAAATTGGAACGATAGCAATTTTTTCTGAGGAACTTAACCGTTACCCTTTCACGATAGATTTTTCCCTAATTCAAAGCCAGATGGAAATAGTAGAAGCAGTCTGTGGGGGAA
>JAMWDF010000090.1 GCA_023818865.1 Candidatus Omnitrophota bacterium | reverse complement strand
GGGGGAACAATGAAAAGAAAGTGGTTAGTGGTGTTGATGGCCAGTGTAATCTTAATCCTCTCTGGCTGCTGTCCAGAAATCATGAGACAGAGGAAAGAAGCTGCTTCAGCTCTGAAACCAACCGAACCAGTTACTCCCCAGATTCCCAGTGTTCCGCCAACAACCCCATCTCCTCCGGAAAAACCAGTAAAACCAGTGACTCCACCAGTACCTCAGCCACCAGTAAGCCCACCGGCTAAGGCTACGCCTACTGAAATAGCCAAGGCAACTAAAGGAGAAGATATTGCCCAGAAAGCGATTCCTCCGGGAACTGTCTTCAGAGAACCCAGCGAGGTTTCCCCAGAAGCCGCCATGGTTTTTCAGAACATTTATTTTGACTTTGACAGGTATGACTTGAAACCAGAAGCCCAGAAAGTGCTTAAAGAGATAGCCGCTTACCTTTTGAAAAACCCTAACATTAAGGTCATGATAGAAGGCCACTGCGATGAAAGGGGAACCAGAGAGTATAACCTGGCCCTTGGCGAACAACGGAGTCTTAGCGCCAGAAGGTATTTGACCGCCCTGGGGGTAGCTCCAGCCAGACTGTTTACTACCAGTTATGGGGAAGATAAGCCGGCTGATCCGCGTTCCAACGAAGAAGCCTGGGCTAAAAACAGACGGTGCGAGTTTAAAATAAGTGTTAACCAATAAAGAATCGGAAATTCATGAAGGAATCATTCTGGTTTCTGGCGATAATTTTTCTGGCGCTTTGTGGCTGTGAGACTTTGGTCAACCAACAGGACTTGCAAGGACTCAAGCAGGAGTTAGCGGAAAGCCAGTCGCGCCTTGAAGCTAAAGTAGAAGACCTCCGGGAAGAAGTAACTAAGAAGATAGAAGAACAGTCCAGTACCCTTTCCACTGATCGGGCTGCCCTGGCGGAAAGAATTGAAAACTTAGCCAGGGATTTCCGGGAGTTAGGGGGGAAGTTGAACGACCTGGAGTTCCAGATTAAAGAGAATCTCAGAAACAACCTGGCCGAACAGGAATCCAAGAACATTGAATTTCGTCGGGACATTGAAACTCTGAAAAAATCTTACACTGAACTCATCAGTTCTTTAACATCCTCAACCACTGCCTTTCAACAAGCCGTGACCGCAATACAGAATGAGCTCACCTTAGTAAAAAATCATCAGAACGCTATTTCCAACTTGGCGGAAAAGTTGAGAGAAAAATTAACAACCCTGGAAAATAACCAATTGCTTCTTGAGCAGAAAGTCCAGGAATTGCGGCAAGAAATAGCTAAAAAATCAGAGGTTTTACTTTCCGAAATGAGTCGCCAGGAAAGCGAGCTCCGCCATATCAGAACTTCTTATGAACTTTCTGGGAAGTCCCTGCAGGAACTACGAGAAGAGATTAACAAGAAAATTAATTTTCTCCTAGAGGAAATCGTCCGTCAGGAAAGCATCATCCAATTACTCCAGAGCAAGACCGGAGGACCAGACGTCGCCAAAGGAGAAAAAAAAACTAAGGAAGCGATTACTCAGCGACTGAGTTCAGCCACTGCAATTACCTATACTGTCAAACCAGGAGAAACCCTCACCCGGATTGCTAAGAATCACGGCACGACTGTGCAGCAGTTGGTGGAACTGAATAATTTGAAAAGCAAAGAAGTGAAAGCAGGCCAGAAACTGAAGATTCCGCCCAGACAATAAAAAGCGCCCCCAACCGGAATCGAACCGGTGCTACCACCTTGAAAGAGTGGTGACCTAGGCCGCTAGTCGATGGGGGCGGGAACTAACCTGATATAAATTCTACCTTGAATGAAACTGGCAGTCAAGCCAAACACTCAGCCATACTGCTGGCGGTAATATTCTTGGAAATCCCCTTCCCTGATCGGCTGCCACCAGCCAGTATTTTCTTTGTACCACTGGACAGTCTTGGCAAAGGCGGAGTTAAACGAGTGGCGCGGTTTCCATCCCAGAGCTTTAATCTTCTGACAGTTTAGACTGTAACGGTAGTCATGCCCAGCGCGATCTTTCACGAATTCCATCAGGGAGTCCGGTTTCCCTAACAGTCGTAAGATTTTCCTGGCCACTGTCAAATTCCGGTAGCCCCTTTCTGGAGAAACATGATAAACCTGGCCGTTTTCTCCTTTCTGCAAAATCAAATCAATTGCCCCACAATGGTCCTCAACAAAAAGCCATTGCCTTATCTGCTTTCCTTCACCATATACTGGCAACTTTTTGTTCAGCAGAGCGTTGGTAATGAATAAGGGAATCATTTTTTCCGGATGCTGGAACGGCCCAAAATTGTTGGTACTGCGAACGATGCAAACCGGCAAGCCATAACTTTTCCAGTAAGAAAGAGCCAGAAGATCTGCGGCTGCTTTGCTAGCCGCATAAGGATTAGACGGAGAAAGAAGTCTGGTTTCCTTTAGCCTTCCCTGGCTGACACTCCCGTAAACCTCATCTGTAGAAATCTGAATGAATTTTCTCAGTTTACATTGATAGGCAGACCGGAGCAAAGAGAAAACTCCTAGGACATCCGTTCTAATAAAAGCTTCAGGGTTAACCAAAGAACGATCAACATGAGTCTCGGCCGCAAAGTTAACCAGAATGTCCCAATCTCTAAGAAGAGTGGTCATTTCCTTCTGGTGGCAGATATCTTCCTGAACAAAACAATACCGACGATCAGAGGAAACATCATCCAAATTGTGAATGTTGCCTGCGTAAGTTAGCCGGTCAATGTTAAGAATTTGGCAGTCTGGATACTTCTTCAGGAGATACCGGATAAAATGGGAACCGATAAAACCAGCCCCGCCGGTAACAACTATTTTCATATTCACTGTTTTATTCCCCAACAATGGTCTTTCAAGTACAAGTTTCAGATAGAGTTATCTAAATTGCCAAAGCATAACACTTTTCGCCTTTAGCGTCCAGCAAAAACTTTTTACCCAGTTTTTCTATTCATTGCCCGGCGATATGATAGAATTAGATATGCAAATTTTTGTGCCTGGAAGAATTTGCCTTTTTGGGGAACATAGTGACTGGGCTGGCGGATACCGCCGATTCAACGCTGAACTGGAAAAAGGTTACACCTTGGTTACCGGCACCAACCAGGGTATTTATGCAGATGTTCAGCCACACCCCACCAGATTTGTTCTTCGGTCTGTACCAACCAGCAACGGAAAAAGACCAATCTTGGATGTTCCGATGGACAAAGATGTTCTCTTTAAGATTGCTCAAGAAGGGGGGTTTTTCAGTTACGCGGCCGGAGTAGCTTACCAAGTAATGATTCATTACCGGGTACGCGGACTAGAGATTAACAACTACCAGATGGACCTTCCCATCAAGAAAGGATTGTCTTCCAGCGCGGCCATCTGTGTTCTGGTGGCTCGCGCCTTCAACCGGGTCTATGACCTGAAAATGACTGTTCGCGGGGAAATGGAGTTTGCCTACCTGGGTGAAATTACTACTCCTTCTCGCTGCGGCCGAATGGACCAGGCGTGCGCTTACGGTAGCCGTCCACTCCTGCTTATTTTTGATGGCGAACAGATGGAAGTGCAGGAACTAACTGTGGCCAAGAATCTCTACCTGGTGATTGTAGACCTCAAAGCCAGCAAGGATACCCGGGAGATTCTAAACAAACTGAACCACTGCTATCCCTTCGCCGAAAATGAACTCCAGAAAAACGTTCAGCAATACCTCGGACCAATCAACAAGAAAATTACCTTACAAGCCGCTGAGGTTCTCCAGAAAGGTGAGGCGGAAAAGTTGGGCCGGCTGATGGCTGAAGCCCAAGAAACTTTTGATGCCTTGGTTCAACCTGCCTGTCCATCTCAATTAACCGCTCCGGTGTTACACCGAGTTTTGTCTTGCCCGGCTTTGAAGCCGTATGTCTGGGGAGGGAAAGGAGTTGGCTCTCAGGGAGACGGGTCTGCTCAATTCATCGCAAAGGACCAAAACTGCCAAGATGCAGTTCTTAAGATTGTTGAGAAACAACTGGGTCTTGAAGCTCTTAGGCTCACCATTTATTCTACTGCTCGGGTGAGAAAGGCAGTGATTCCAGCAGCTGGATTTGGACCACATCTTTTCCCGGTCACCAAGGTAATGAAGAAAGAACTTTTCCCGGTGGTTGATAGCGCCGGCCGGGCCAAACCAGTAATCATGTATATCATAGAAGAAGCCCTGGACGCAGGCATTGAAGAAGTCTGTCTGATTGTCCAAAAAAATGACCGGTCCCTATTTGAAGAGTTCTTTGGAACTCCGCCCCCGATTGAAAACCTTAACAAACTCTCCGATGAAAACAAACAGTATCTGCGGTATCTTCTGGATGTTGGCCGCCGGGTCACAATTATTTCTCAGGATATTCAAGATGGCTTTGGCCATGCTGTATTTTGCAGTTATTCCTGGGTAAACCAGGAACCATTTTTGCTTCTTCTGGGAGACCATCTTTACGTCTCCAGTTCTACCCTTTCCTGCGCCAGCCAAATCCTTCAGGTCTACCAGCGGTTTGGCTGTAATGTGGTTGGTTTGAAAATAACAGAAGGAAACCAGGTCCATCAATTTGGTTGCGTCACCGGTACTTGGAGACATCCTCATTCTATTCTGGATATCACTGCCTTTTACGAAAAACCAACCTTGGATTACGCCCGGCAGCATCTCCAGGTAGAGGAACTTCCCGAAGACAGGTTCTTGACCATCTTCGGCCTTTATGTTCTCAAGCCAAAGGTCTTTGACTTCCTGCGCGAACATATCCAGCGAAATGTCCGGGAACATGGGGAATTTCAGTTAACCTCCTGTTTAGATCGTTTACGCCAGGAGGACGATTTTATAGGTTACCTGGTTCAGGGACAACGTTTTGATATCGGCACCCCGGAAGCTTTTCGGGAAACAGTAATTAATTTCCCTGTTTGCCAGAGAAAAAACCAGCGTGAAAATACCGGTTAAGGTGGCTGTGATTGGTTTAGGGAGTTTTGGCCTTTATATCTCTCGTCTTCACAATAAAAAGGGATTGCTTTTGGCCGCAGTCTGCGACAAGGATACAGAAAAAAATCAAAAGGGATCAAAAAGATTAGGGCTAATAGTTCCTAGATACGCCGAAGCGGAAACGACACTAACAAGGGAAAAGTTTGACCTAGCCATTAGCGCTGAACAATCCATTGAAACCGGCCTGCCTATTGATATTCCACCTCCGCTTAACCTCGGGCGAATTTTTCTCTTTCCTTAAAGTTGGGCAGGCCGCCGCCAGAAAAACTTTAGGGTCTTTCCCTCAATCTCTATCTCTGCTTCCACCCGGTCGCCAAACCTTCTCAAACTAATACCGGCCTGAATAAAACTGTCATAGGGCTTGGTGCCAAAAAGGACTGACTTTACTCCATCTTCATAGCCCGGATACCTCTCTGAGACCATCTTAAGAAATCGGGCGCTGTTTATTCCTGTTTGGCTATCTTTATTTTCCCCAGGCGAAGGCGGTCTCCGGCCAAAGATAGGCATAGCTATCTCCCTTTAGCACCTAAAGGTGAAAATAGGCCGCGCGGGACTCGAACCCGCCACTCCCGCCTTAAAAGGGCGGTGCTCTGCCGGATGAGCTAGCGGCCTTTGTTTTTAGCCAACTAATTATACTTGACTTCCAGCCAGACAGCAAGATTGTCTGCAAGCGAGAAATCTCTGGATTTGGTAAAACTAGGAAATCAGGAGGATTTACTCTGAGAAAACTTCCGCTTGAAAAGTGTAAATTTCTGTGTCTTTCTCCTTCCAGGCATCAGCGGGTAGGCCGGCTTTGTGAGCGCAGAGGTTACTCAAAAATTCTTCTTTACCCCAGCCTGTCTCTTCTGCCACCTGAGGGAGGAAAACACCCTGCCTGAATCCTCTCTTGATAATCACCCCATCCCGTCCCAGAACGACTTCTTCGGCTCCCTTCACCTTCCGAGGCACACTGAGCACGGAAATCTCAATCTCCACATCATTCATCTCCGCCAGACTTACTGGAGAAAAACGCGGATCACCGGTGGCCGCTTCAATCGCCATCTTTTGAACAGCTTCAATCAAGGGTAATTCTGGCAAAATCAGGCCAATACACCCTCGTAACTGATGGTCTCTTTTCCGCCGCAGCGTAACAAATACACCCCTTTTTTCCCGGAGAACCAGATCCTCTGTCTCAGTGGCTGGCCACTTCTGCCCTTTTAGATGAGCCACTATAGTTTCTCGGGCTATCTTCAGTAACGTTCTCTTCTGCTCCTGGTTAAACATGGATTCCTCCCCTTCTTTTTTATTTTCCCCGATAGTAATGACTAACGCGCCGTATCCCACTACTCGGCTTCTATCCCTGGTGCTTTCCGCTGAGGTGGAATACCCCAAGCACTTTATCGCCCAGCTCTTCTGACCCCGGGCAAGAGAAAGTAAAGTTAACACCGCCGCATCTCCACAAAGCTCAACCCGCCTGGTTTCCAGCGCTTCTTTTAAACCAGAAAAATCTTTCTTTTCCAGCAACTTAAGACAGTGCCGGTCAATTTCTTCAGCCTTGTCCAGGGAATGATAATGAGACATATCACTGCTGGCAACAAAAATCATGTTTGGCCGCTTTCTCATGACTGTTTTCAGAGCGAGGACCACTTTCTGGAGATTATCTTCTGAAGCCTCGCCAAGAAGTAACGGAAAAATTTTCGCTTGGCTGGCCACCATTTGAATAAAAGGCACTTGGACCTCCAGACTGTGTTCATTGTCAAGCAAGAATTGATTAACATGGAAATGGTCATCTTTGTATAGGTAACCAAATAACTCGGCATCAAGTTCTACCTTTCCCAAAGGTGTCTGCCAGAACTGACGATCATCAATGATGGCTCCTTTAAATCGCGCCTGGTGGCTCCGACCAAGCAACACCACAGTATCAACCTTTTTCCCCTTGAGAAGCCGGTAGGCTAGAGCGGCGATCCTTCCTGAATACTGGTATCCGGCATGAGGAACAAGCAGTCCCTGAAAGTGGTTCTTTAGAAGCCTGGGCAAGAAACCTATTGACCATTTCTCTAAGTTCCTGGGCTTCTTGGGGATAGAAAGAACCACCAAAAGTAGGTTTTCTTATCCCCTGGCCAGTAGCCACTACTGCCAGGAAGAAAAACCAGACCAGGCTCATTAGGGTTTCCAGACACCAGCGATTATTGCCCCGCATCCAGGACACTTACCCTCCTTAAGGTTATTCTCTAAAATTACATATCCTGACCTTCGGATAACCATCCGGCCGCATTGGGGACAAAGAGTATTCTCTGCCGGATGCCCGGGACCATTGCCAATATAAACATATCTCAGTCCGGATTTCTTCGCTGTGGCGTAAACTTTCTCCAGGGTCTCCACTGAGGTGGGGGGAAGGTGAGTTAACTGATAACCAGGGTAAAACCGCGAAAAATGGACCGGAGTGTCTACTCCCAAATTTTTTACTACCCAATTACACAGAGACTTTATTTCTTCTGGTTTATCATTGTATCCGGGGACGACTAAATTGGTAATTTCTAACCAAACCCCGTTCTTTTTTAGAATCTTGAGCGAATTGAGAATCACCAACAACTCTCCGCCGCACATCTCCCGATAATATTCTGGATTGAAACCTTTCAGATCAACATTTACCGCGTCCAAGAGAGAAGATAATTGCTCCAGTGGCTCAGGATTAATGAAAGCCGCGGTGTGAACTAAATTCTTCAATCCCTTTGTCCGGGCAACTTTAGCGATATCCCGCATATACTCATAGAAGGTAACCGGTTCGGCATAGGTATAGGCAATGGAAGGACAATTAGCTTTACTGGCAGCAGAGATAACCTCAGCCGGAAAAAGAGAAACATTTCTGGTCTGCTCAGGAGTAAACTGAGAGATCTGCCAGTTCTGACAGAATTTACACCGCAGATTGCAACCAGCCGAAGAAAGGGAAAAGGTTTTTGTTCCGGGAAGAAAATGGAAAAACGGTTTTTTCTCGATCGGGTCTATGTTTACCGAACAGGGCAATCCATAGCCCATACTGTAAAGCGTCCCGTCAATGTTTTTTCTTGCCCGGCAAAAACCATATTGACCTGGAGCCAGGGTGCAATTTTTCGGACAAACAAAGCATTGAATCAGCCCTTCGCCAGCCTTTCTATAAAATTCAGCCTCTTTTCGGCCTGAAGGCTGAGCCCAGACCGAAATAGCGAGGAAAAGAACAAAGACCTTTATCATCTTGTTACCCATAGACTCTCCAGAATCTTCTTGATATTCCTGGCATGATCCCCATCCCAATAAATGCGGTGGCAGACCGGGCAGAGACGAAAATCCTGGTGATGGTCAAAAACATACTCAGGTACCTGGTTACGAACAGATTCTCGGGTTACTTTTTGGAGAATTTGGTTACACAAAGAGCACCGCGTGAGATAAAGATCAGGCCGGTAATCCTGAAGGAACAAACTGCGGACTTCCTGAAGTTGAGCCTGAATGTTTTCGCCGTGGACATAAATACATCTCTCCGGGTGTTCAGCACACAATCTGGTATCTTTACTCAGGATGGTTCTCCCCTCGGCTTCAGCCAGGCGTAACAAAAAATTCTTCCTTCTCCCAGAAAAAAAAACCACATCGCACCCGAGAAATCTCAGCCACCGTCCCAGCCCCAGAAGCATTCCGTCAACCACAAATTTTATTTCTTTCACCGGCGTTTTGCCACCTTCTCTGCTCTTCCTGACTTACTTCTGGTGGCGGGATGGGGACTTGAACCCCAGACATACCGGGTATGAGCCGGCTGCTCTGCCACTGAGCTACCCCGCCAGCCGTAACGGTTACCAATAGTTTAGCCTTTCTCCTTAATTCTTCGCAAGAAATCCGCCAGAGACCAGAAAGCCTTTGCCCGGTGACTGTACCGGTTTTTTTCCTCCAAACTCATTTCCGCAAATGTCCTTCCTACTGCCGGGATTTCAAAAACTGGGTCGTAGCCAAAACCTGCTTTGCCCCTTGGCTCAGTAGTAATTACCCCCTCCACTTGCCCGCGAAAAAACTTTATTTCTCTCCCTAAGATCAAAACCACCACAGAAACAAAAGTCGCTCGGCGTTGCCAAGAGTGGGGCAAATGAACCATCATCTTCAACAATTTTCTGTTGTTTTCTTCAGCCTTAGCCCTGGGGCCAGCAAACCTGGCGGAATAAACACCTGGCAGTCCCCCAATCGCTGGCACAACCAACCCGGAATCTTCTCCGAGCACTGCCTCGCCAGAAAGG
>JAMWDF010000089.1 GCA_023818865.1 Candidatus Omnitrophota bacterium | reverse complement strand
TAATAAAGTTCTCATAAATATCGTTCCGGTCAGCCACGCTGAACTGAGCCCCAGTAGCCGATACCAGTTTATACCCGTTGTACCTTTTGTCATTATGGCTGGCCGAAATAAGAATACCCATATCAGCCTTAAGATAGGGAATGGCAAAGGTAAGTTCAGGAAAGGAACAAACCCGGTCAAAAAGGTATACTTGAAGCCCTGCCTCCAGAAAGAGAGCGCTGACCAATTCAGCAAAGAATCTTCCCTGAACGCGGCTGTCGTACCCAACTACGATCCGGGAAAGACTTCGGCTGGCAGCATATCGCGCCACCCCGGTAGACTTCAAAAGCAAAACTATTTCATTGATAGTATTTGGACCCCGGAGAACACTGGCTCGTTCTCTTTTTCTGGCGAATTCTTTCAGTTCCCTTTCGGTAAAGGCGACGATGCCCCGAATTCCGCCTGTCCCAAAGGTAATCTCGGCCAGAAAGGCATAAATAATTTGGTCTATCCTGCCTTCCTGGAAAGCCTGTCTCAGGCCTGGAACAAATCCTGGGACCAGATCTGCTACTACACGGCTTTCCAGCCAGGCGTGAAGATTGGCTTCTACATTTCTTCTGGCCAGAGTAAAGAAGCTTTCGCTTACCACTCCCAGCTGTTTTTGCTGCTTCAAATACTGGTAAACTTCCCTGGTTATCTCCTTTTCCATACCTCACCTCCACCACTTACCTTTTCTTCCCCTCAGATTTCTTTTTTCCTGCCTTAAGCAGCTGGTTATCTTTTCCTTTTCTCTACAATTAATTATAGCGGTTTTCCTGGCCAGGTGAAAATCGGCTGTAGCGGAAGTATAATATTGGGCAGATGGAAAGGTCTCAGGAAGCCGCTGGCCGGGTAATTAACAAACACTGGAGAAGGTTCAAGAGAACCGGAAATATTCAGTCCCGCAATTTCCTTCTGGTTCATTACCTACCCTTAGCTAGCTATGTCGCCTCCACTATTCCAGTTTTTCAGTCCCGGGTTTATAGCCACGATGATCTGGTTAACTGGGCTGTTTTGGGACTGATAGATGCGCTTAGGCTTTTTAATCCAGACAGAGGCATTAAGTTTGAAACCTATGCCATCTCCCGCATTCGGGGTGAGATTATGGACAACCTCCGTCGGTTAACCTCTTGTTACCGACTGAGGAAACAAAAAATATTTGAAAATCTTTTCAACCAGCTGTCGGAGAAACTTTCCCGGCCACCTACCCCGCAAGAAATGGCTAGGGCGCTGGGGGTGGACAGCAAAGGCTACCTGCGTTGGCTGGCTTACGCTCTCCCGGTATCAATCATATCCTTAGATGAATTCGCCTCTATGGAGGGGAAGTTTCAGTCAGTCAATTCTCCAGGAACCAGAAATTTTCCCCTTTTCACTAATGGAGAGAGAGAGAAGGTGGCTGAAGATTTGGCGAAGGCCATCCAAAGGCTCCCGGAGCGGGAACGGTATTTGATTACCCTTTACTACTATGAAGGACTTACCCTCACTGAAATTGCTAAGATAATGAATCTGACCAAAGGCCGGGTTTCTCAGATTCATGCCCATGCTATTATTTCTCTGAGGCAGGCGCTTGGTTTGAAGACTAAACCTGAAGGGGAAAAAAACCGATAACCAGGAAAGAAAGATGAAACTCTCAGAAGAGCAGTTTTCCCGGGTGAAGCGTCACCTTGCTTCCTGGAAGGCAAGAGAAGCCACATTTGACTTTAGGCGGGAAGAGCTCCGGTTGATTCAGGAACTTGCCAGGCAGATGTCTGACCGAGCAGTAAGGCATTTAAACTACCGGGAACTCCAAACTCGGCTAAGACAGGTCACACCCAAAGAAATCGCGAGAAAAATCGTTATTCGTCGGTTGACCGACTTTTTGATTTCAAAAGCGATTCGTTCCCGGTCTCATCCTGTCTCGGGAAAAAAGTAGGGAAGGTAAAGAAATCCTCTTGCTGGAGCAACCAGGAAACTACTCCAAAGGAACTTCTTTGGCATCTCCCCACAATTTTTCCAACCGATAATAATCTCTCGTCTCCGGCAAGAAGATATGAACGACAATGTCGTGGTAATCAAGAATAATCCACGAGCCGCTCTCCATCCCTTCCACCAAACAAGGAGTTCCTTTCAGCTTTTCCAGGATAGACTCTGCCAGGGTTCTGGTGTGAATAAGGGATGTTCCCGTAAGAATTATAAAATAATCAGCAATCCAGGTAAGTTTACGGACATCAAGGATGATTAGGTTTTCCCCTTTTTTCTCCTGGATAACCTGCACCAATCTTCTCAACCTGGCGTTAATCAACTCTCCTTTTTGGCTATTCTACCTTGCTTATCAGTCAGTGTCAAAGTCAATCTTGGTTTACTTTAATAACTTTTTCCTGTAAAATCAAGGGCCGGAATACCAGTCTTTCCTGGAGGTTAAAATTTTTTTGACAAACCGACCCATCTATTAGAAAATGTGCTAACATTGAAATTGATAATTTCCTCATCCCCCCGAGGAGGATAAGAAATGTTTGACAAAATCTGCAAGAGAAATGGCCAGATAGTTAAGTTTGAAGCCCAGAAAATCACTAACGCCATCAGCCGGGCCGGCCAAGCGACCGGTGAGTTTGGCCCGGAGATAGCCAAGAAACTCACCTTGCGAGTTCTTGACCTAGCCATTGACTTAATCGGCGAAAGAACACCAGGGGTGGAAGAAATTCAGGACATCGTTGAAGAGGTCTTACTCAACTCCCCATATCGGAAAACAGCCAAAGCCTACATCATTTACCGGGAGCAGCACGCTAAGATCAGAGATATAGCTACGAAAGCGAGTCTTGACCTGGTGGAACAGTACCTTCAGAAGGAAGACTGGCGAGTGAATGAAAACAGTAATATGAGCTTTTCCTTGCAAGGGTTGAACAACTATGTGTCCTCGGAAATTACTAAGACCTACTGGCTCAATAGTATTTACCCTCCGGAAGTGCGGCGGGCTTATATTCAGGGAGATTTCCACATTCATGACTTAGGGTGTCTCTCTACTTACTGCGTTGGCTGGGACCTGCAGGATTTGTTGACCGTCGGGTTCCAGGGCGCCCCAGGGAAGGTGGAAAGCAAACCAGCCAGACATTTTCGGACAGCTCTCGGCCAGATTGTTAACTTCTTCTATACCCTTCAGGGAGAAGCAGCCGGGGCTCAGGCTTTTTCTAACTTTGATACCCTTCTGGCGCCTTTCATCCGCCGGGATAACTTAGATTACAAAGATGTCAAACAGGGGCTGCAGGAATTCCTTTTCAATCTAAATGTGCCCACCAGGGTTGGTTTTCAAACGCCTTTTACCAATCTCACCTTGGACCTGACTGTACCTGAAATTTATAAGAATGCCCCGGTTATTATTGGGGGTGAACCCCAGGAAGCTGTTTACGGAGACTTTCAACCAGAAGTGGATATACTCAACCAGGCTTTTTTGGAAGTAATGCTGGAAGGAGACGCTAAGGGCCGGGTGTTTACCTTCCCTATCCCCACTTACAACATTACCAAAGAATTTAACTGGGAGCATCCGGTAGCCAGCCTTCTCTGGGAAGTAACCGCGAAGTATGGCATTCCCTACTTTTCCAATTTTATCAATTCGGATATGCGACCGGATGATGTCCGCTCCATGTGTTGTCGGTTGAGACTGGACCAGAGAACATTGAGAAAGCGGGGAGGAGGTTTGTTCGGGGCTAATCCTCTTACCGGAAGCATCGGCGTGGTTACTCTCAATATGCCCCGGATTGGTTACCTCTCCCAGAGTCAAGAAGAATTCAAAAAACGATTGCTTGACCTAATGCTTCTGGCTAAGGAAAGCCTGGAAATCAAGAGAAAAATCCTAGAAAAACTGACTGACCTTAATCTCTATCCCTATTCCCGCTTCTATCTCCGGCAGGTCAAAGAGCATTTAGGTCGTTACTGGGTTAACCATTTCTCCACCATTGGTCTGGTAGGCATGAACGAAGCCTGTTTGAACTTCCTGGGAGAACCCATCGGCAGTGAAAAAGGAAAAAATTTTGCTCTGGAGATGATGCGTTTCATTAGAGAAACACTGGTCAAGTTCCAGGAAGAGACCGGCAATAATTACAACCTGGAAGCCACGCCGGCCGAAGGAACTTCTTACCGGTTGGCCAGATCGGATAAGGCTAAATATCCGGATATTATCTGCGCCAACGAGGAACAATATCGCCAGGGAGCAGAACCTTTCTACACCAATTCTACTCACCTTCCGGTAAATTTCACTGATGATATTTTTGAAGCGTTAGACCTTCAGGACCAACTGCAGACCGCTTATACTGGTGGAACTGTCCTTCATCTTTTTCTGGGCGAACGGGTGGCTGATCCCCGGGGAGTCAAATCATTGGTTAAGACTATCTGCGAGAACTACCATCTCCCCTATTTCACCATTACCCCGACCTTCTCTGTTTGCCCGGAGCATGGGTACCTGCAAGGCGAGCAGGCAAAGTGTTCCTTATGTCAGCGGGAAACAGAGATTTATTCCCGGGTAGTTGGTTATCTCAGACCGGTGAACCAGTGGAATAAAGGGAAAAAAGCAGAGTTTTATACCAGGAAAACATTCGTTATCAATCAGGCCACTTTCTGGGGAAAAGAATCATCGGCGCCGGAGAAAAAAGTTCCGGAAAACGCGCCGCAGATAAGCTCAGAGTAACTTGAGGTAGGTGGCCTCCACCCTGAATGAAAATCGGTGGCTTTCAGCGAACTTCCCTGATAGAGTATCCAGGGAAAATAAGCGTGGTTGTTTTTACTCAGGGATGTAATTTCCGTTGTCATTACTGCCATAATCCGGAACTGGTTCTCCCTGAACTTTTTGGCCCGCTGATTCCCTCAGAGGAAATATTTGATTTTTTAAAAAAGAGACCGCTCCTTGAAGCAGTAACTATCACTGGAGGAGAACCTTGTCTTCAGGAAGACCTGATGGATTTTCTCCGCCAACTGCGCAGTTACCCTGTGGCTATCAAGCTGAACACCAATGGCAGTCTTCCGGAAGTCCTTAAACTTATTATCAACCAGAGTCTGGTGGATTACCTTTCTCTGGACATCAAAGCAGCTCTTTCCAGATACGAGAAAGTGGTCGGTGTTCCGGTAAAGATTGAAAATCTTCGGCGGAGTGTTGAATTAGTCAAGTCATCCGGCCTTGAATATGATTTTCGGACGACTGTTGTTCCTGACCTTCTAAGAGAGACCGACATTCACACCATCGGCCAGCTTATTCAAGGAGCTCGCCGGCATATCTTTCAACGGTTTGTTCCTAGCAAGACAGTCAATCCGGAATTCTTGCAAACGAGTTCACCCTCACGAGAACAACTGGAAAAGCTTAGACAAATTATGGCACAATATGTAGAACAAGGCGAAATAATCTACTGACCAAAAGGGGGAAAAATGTCTGTCAATGAAAAAATGGAGATAGGTTTGATTGTTGGCAACCGGGGATTTTTCCCGGACCATCTTTGCCAGAGTGGTCGGGCAGCCATGGTGAAACTCCTGGAGGAGAAAAACATTAAGGTAATTGCCCTGCCGGAGAATAGTGGGAAGTTTGGCTCAGTGGAAACTATCCAGGATGCCAAAAAATGCGCGGAACTTTTTAAAAAGCATCGGGAAACCCTAACAGGAATTATCGTTACCTTGCCTAACTTTGGAGATGAACGGGCGGTGGCTGACACAATCAGATGGAGCGGGCTGGAGGTACCAATCTTAGTCCATGCCTGGCCGGATGACCCCAAGAAAATGGATGTGGCTAACCGCCGAGACAGCTTTTGCGGAAAAATTTCGGTGTGTAATAACCTTAATCAGTATGGCCTCAGGTTTTCTCTAACCAACTTTCATACGGTTTCTCCGGAAAGCCCTTCTTTTCAGGAAGACTTAGACCAGTTTGTAGGGGTTTGCCGGGTATTGCGGGGACTGAAAAATGTCCGGCTGGGCGCCGTCGGAGCTAGACCAGCCGCCTTCAAAACCGTCCGCTACAGCGAAAAAATACTGGAACAAGAAGGGATTTCAGTGGATACCCTGGACCTTTCAGAACTGCTAGCCGCTGCCGAAAAACTTTCTGATACCGAACCAGAGGTAATAAACGCCTTGAAGGAGATTCAGGCTTACAGCGATACCTCAAAGGTAACTCTTTCCTCCCTAAAAAAGATTGCCCGGTTCAAGCTGGTGCTGGACCGCTGGGTGAGAGAAAACGACTTTCAGGCAATTGCGGTTCAGTGCTGGTCGTCTCTCCAAGCGAACTTTGGAGTGATGCCTTGTGTAGCCATGAGCATGCTTTCTCAGTCCTTAATTCCCGCAGCCTGCGAAGTGGATATCCTGGGCGCATTAAGCATGTACATTCTCCAATTGGCTTCTGGCCAGCCCAGCGCGTTAGTGGACTGGAACAATAATTACCAGGCTGAGCCTGACAAGGCCGTTATTTTCCACTGCAGCAACTTTCCGGTCTCTTACTTTGAAAAATCTCACCTTTATATGTCAGAAATTATCGCTGGCACTGTCGGTCAGGAAAACGCTACCGGAACTCTTTACGGTCGGGTGAAAGCTGGACCTTTCAGTTTTCTCCGGCTGACTACCAGCGACTCTACCGGGAACATCCGGGGTTACCTGGGAGAAGGAAAGGTGACCGCTGACCCGGTAAATACCTTTGGCGGCTACAGCGTGGTGGAAATAGAAGATTTGCAATCGCTCCTTCAGATTATCTGCCAGGAAGGATACGAACATCATGTGGCGATTAATCTTTCCCGGTGCGCCAGAGTGATTGAAGAGGCCCTGAGCCATTACCGGAGCTGGCCCCTTTACGTCAATTTGGAGTAAACCTCACCGGTGTCTTTTGGCGAAGATTTGCGAAAAGCCAACTATTGTGGTATAATAATTTGCAAAGGTGAAAATATAGTTTACCAGGGGGAAAAATGAAATGGAGAAAGGAGCAGGTTGGGTTCACCTTGATTGAACTTTTGGTGGTGATTGCCATTATTGCCATTTTAGCGGCAATGTTGCTTCCAGCTCTTTCCAAAGCTAGAGAGAAAGCCAGGCAGGCGGCCTGTATGAATAACCTAAAGCAGCTCGGTATTGGGCTGTTGATGTACGTGCAGGATTATGATGGCTGGATGCCCTGCCGATGCGCTAACAATCAGGCTGGATATTTCTGGTGGGGAGCAATCAGCCCATACGTAGGTTTAAAGGGCAGTGACGGCAAATGGCTCAATCAATATAACGACAACTGGGAAAACTGTAAACTCCTGAGGTGCCCCAGTGAGAAAAGGGTGTACCCTGGATATTTCTTTAACTATGCCTATAACTCTAATCTTGGTAGTAACGATGGAAGTTTGATGGGTATTTTTCAAAAATATCAGTCAGTGAAAAATCCTTCGTGGTGTTTGTGGGTGGGGGATGTTCAAACATATCCGAATAAGAATGAAGTGGGCAAAGTCCTGGGAACTCCGACCTACCGATTCACCTGGTACTTTGGTCTGGGGGGCGGAGAAACAGAGTTTGGCGCCCTTCATAATCTGGGTGGCAACTATCTCTGGGCTGATGGTCATGTTTCTTGGCTGAAATGGGACCAGCAGTTTGAGAGATATACCTGGCGAGCCTATCCCAGTTATCGGTAACCTGCATGAGCAAGCTGGCCGTTTTACTCTCTTTTTTTCTTTTCTCCTGGAAGGCTCAAAGTGCTTCCCTTAATCTCATCAAAGATGGTCAGGCCAATTTTCTGATTGTCTTGCCTGATGAGCCTTCAGTCACAGAAGTATTTGCCGGGGAAGAACTTGCCAGATATATCCAGAAAGCCACTGGCGTTCAGGTTAAAACTGTCCAGGAACGTTCGTTAACTTCAGAAAGGGTAACCCATCTTTTGGTAGTGGGTCACTGCCGGCTAACCACTTTAGCTGGCCTTCAGCCGGAAAGACTGAGAAACGAGGAGATACTCTTAGCCACCAGAAAAAAGAATCTTTACCTGGTGGGAGGGGATTCTTCCAAAACCGCTGATCCCCGGCAGCGGTCCCATGAATCTTTTGGCACCCTCTTTGCTGTTTATGAATTTTTGGAACGCTTTCTTGGCGTGAGATGGTACTGGCCTGGAGAATTGGGAGAAATCGTTCCGGAAAGGAAAGACTTAGTTCTTCCGGCTATCTTTATAAGACAAAAACCAGATTTTGGTTTTCGGGCAGTCTATGGCTACTACGCTGACGATCCCAACATCACCCGCCAGCAGAGCGCTCTCTGGTGGAGAAGGCAGCGGCTGGGAAGCAGCCAAGAGGGATTTCCTGGGACCCACGCTTTTAATGATTGGCCCCGCCGGTTTGCCCGGGAGCACCCGGAGTATTTCGCTCTTCAGAAAGATGGCAAGAGGCTTCTGGACGCTGACCATGGTGGAGGTCATGTTTGTCTTACTTCTCCAGCAGTAAAACAGCAAATCGTGGCTGATATCCTGGAAAGATTCAAAAACTCATCGGTCAAAGCGGCTAATGTTTGGCCAGGAGATAGCCATGGCCTTTATGGCTGTCGCTGTACTGCCTGCGAGGCGCTTCGGGATAAGAACGCACCAACTAAGGGCACTGACTCCCGCCTTGTCTGGTCTTTAGTCAATGAGGTCGCCAGAGAAGTTGGCCGGCTTTATCCTGACCGATGGATTAACGGTGGTTCTTACGCTGAATTTGCTGCCATTCCTGCCGGAATGAATTTCCCACCCAATGTCGCTGTCACTATCTGCGACAACGGCCTTTACTGGAACAAAGCGGATATTGACGCTTACAAAAAGCGAATTCTTCAATGGAAAGCCAAGGTAAAAAAAATCTACCTCTGGAACTATTATTCTCCTACTGGACCAGGCCAGTTCACTATCGCTCCTCATTACATCAATCAGTTTTGGCGTTGGGCGAAAGGAAAGGTTGATGGAGCTATCAATGAAATTGATATCGGCGAACGCCGGTTTGGCGGGACCTGGCCAGACTGGCCAGCCAATGTGCTCAACATGTACGTTTATTTTAGGAGCCTGTGGCAGACCAATCAGGATGTAGACGCGATTTTGCGGGAATACTGCCAGAACCTTTTTGGGCCAGCTAGCCAAGTGATGCTTCTTTTCCATCAAACCATGGAAGAAGCCCTGCGAAAGAATTTCACCACCGAGGCTCGCAAAGATAGAACATACAAGACATTCTGGACGAAGATTTTTCCGCCGGAGACCGTTGACCGGCTGATGAATTACTTAAAAGAAGCAGAA
>JAMWDF010000088.1 GCA_023818865.1 Candidatus Omnitrophota bacterium | reverse complement strand
TTTCAAGGTATGTTTCCTCTCCGGTCTCTGTACAATAGTCAGTGGCTCCGCAACAAAGGTATATCATTCTGACCGCATGGCCAATAACCCCAGGAAATTTCAGGAAGGGATAGCCTCCAAGAAGTTTGTACGGTTGGCTCAAAAAAAACTCGGCCAGCTGAAGATATTTCTCCTTTCCGGTTACTCTGAACAACTCTACCAGGGCCATTTCCACCTCAGGATGTCCATCATTTTCCTCAATTTTGCCTGGGCCAAACTTTTCCGAAACAAAATCAGCCCACTTCAGGGCTACCTTAAGAAAATTTTCCCTCCCAGTGGACCGGTAATGAGCAATCGCTGCCTGAATCAGATGTCCGCCACAGTAAAGTTCATGGCTACATGAAAGATATTTGAACCGATTTTTCCTTTCCCCACCAGAATAAAAGGTGTCTATATAACCTGATTTTTCTTGGGCTTCAGATACCAGGGAGATCAAATCTTCAAGCAATTGCTCTCTTTGGCGATTTTCTTCGTTTAACAAGTCGTAACTGACTGCTTCCATCCACTTGTAAAGGTCAGAGTCAGTGGCCAATCGCCTGACGATGTCTCCTTTTCTTTTTCCACAAACTACCTTGAAATTGTTGACTGTCCCGGAACGGAGAAAAAGACGGTAGAGTGAAGGGATGCTAAATTTCCTGTTCACCTCTATTTTCCTGTTCAGAAACCCCTTAAGTTTTACCCGGTCAAGACCTACCGGAAATATCTTTGCCCTGCCTTCCTGTCTAGGACAGACTACCGCTTTTTCCATTCATTTCCTTCCTTCTTTATCTCTGCTGTACCTTCCAGCTTTCTGACTTCATTATACTATATTCCTTAAGGAAAATTTGACAAACTGCCTTAAAAATGTTAGAAGATTAAAAAACGATGAACACTCCGGCTGGCAGAGAAACAAATATAGATATGGGAGGGAAAATGGGAAGAAAACAACACTGGTCCGGCTCTGGTTTTACTCTGATTGAACTTCTGGTGGTGGTGGCCATCATTTCAATTTTAGCCGCGATGCTGCTACCTGCTTTAAGCAAAGCCAGGGAAAAGGCTAGACAGGCGGTCTGCGCCGGCAACCTTAAACAGATAGGCTTGGCGCTGGCCATGTACGGAAATGACTTTGATGGTTTCTTACCTCCCACCTGGCACTACACTCCAGGGGTTTATACCACCATCGGCTATCAATTTGGGGTAAACGAACCCTGGTATAATTTGGCCAAAACGTACTGTGAATCCCTGAAGATGTTTTACTGTCCAGGTAATGTGTTCTTAGCCCCAGCCACCCGGGTGGTCCCGACCGGCTGGTGGGATATTGGGTACTTCATTCTCGTTGGTAATGGCTACATGTACCCTTATGGCCGCTGGACCAAACCGGCCAGGATAGAATTTATCGCTAACAAAATTAAAGCGCCGGTCATGTCAGATACGAATAAAGTCCCAGGCTCCACTTACCTTCCCGATCGGTGGGTAGGCCATCGTCCCGGTGGGTATGAATTCCTCGGTGGACATGGGCTTTACGCGGATGGCCATGTCCGCTGGTTCCCTTTTGATATGTGGCGGGAAATTTATCCCAATCAACAGATGAGCCCGCCGATAGATTAAACTAAATCAGCTCTCCTGCCCGATGAGGAGGTCATCAAAAAAGACAGTACTGGGCCGGACGTTATGGCTGGTTTCTTCTCCTGTAGGTGACTTGCCGAGTCTTAAGATTGCTGGTGCTTTTTTCAATTCTTCAGGCCGATTCATTTCCCAGACTTGGTTCCAGTTTTTCCCGTCAGAAGAGGAGGTGAAAAGAATTTTTTCTGGCTGGATGGTTATTTTTAACCAGTTAACCTGATGCATCTTCCCCGGGTTGTTCAGGCTCATTTCTGGTCCCCATTGAACTGTTTTTTTCGTTCCAGCTTTGGCAGCATAAACAAACTGTTTTCTCTGGTGGACTACGCCGGAAAAAACATAACCGCCGTTTTCCCAGACCAAGGCCAGACCAACCGGGTTAGCATGTCCCCGACTTTCTACTCTCACTTGAATACTGACATTGTCTCGACCAAACGGTCTTTCGGCTGCGGCAAACCGGTAGTCTGAACCGATGACCATCAACCTATTTTTGTACAGACCAAGCCGACCGTTGGCTGTGGGCGAAGAAACCAGTTTCCAGTGTTCGCTCAAATTCTTGTCATCAAAAGTATCACTCAGTTGTTGGATCAACCTGGCTGGTTTTCCTAACCCTGTGCCAGCTAGAGGCAAATTCACTGGGAAAACTCCTTTAGGTCCGGCCAGAAGCAATCGGTAATTATGCCTGGGTACAGCCAGGGTAATCCTGCCGCTCTGGTGAGAGATTTCTGGGTGATTTTCTTCTCCATCGCAGAAAACAACCGTGAGAGGCAAACCCATCAATTTTAACGGGACGGTGAGTTGTCCTTCCCAGTCATCCTCAGAAAGATTAGCCACTACAATTAAGGCGGTCTTTTTCTCTTTTCTCACCCAGGCAGATATTTTTACCCCTTTTTTCTCTGGGTCCTGATCTGGTTGAAGAAGCCAGTAACCTAAAAACTCCACATCTTTTTCTCCAAAGCCAAAAAGTATCTTGGCGGGCAATGTTCGGTCGTCCATTGTATCTGCCCGGCCTAAAATATCGTGAAGAAGCAAAAGACAGGAAAGTTCATCTCCTCCATCATCCGGGTCGGTTAACCAGTCTGATTCTGTGTGCCAGGAAGCTGCCATTCCGTACTGCCGGGACATTGACCGGGCGCAGATTTCGCCTAAAGAGTAGTTGCTGATAGCGTTATGAGTTCGGCCCCATTCGTTGTCGTGTTTCCCGTCCCAGAATGAATAACAGGGGACAATCATGGAATCAGTCATATGAACCAGCATCCCCCGGGAACACTTGTGCTTCCGGAAAAGATACGCCAGCCGTTTGTAAAAATCTCTCAAGGCAAACATACTATAACCTGGCTGAATTTTCCCGTCAGGCCGCCTGTAAGCCCGGCCGGTAATCAGGTTATAAGTGGGTTGGGGATAAACATCATCACTGTAAAGACCGTCAATGAATCCCTTATCCATCAAGTCATTGACCACCCAGGCAACAAAGTCGTTCCGTTGCTCTGTCGGATATCCGTGGGTACTGCCCCCACTCCACTCTAACTGAAAATACTTGTTTTCCTCAGTTACTCCCCAGAAATCATTAGGGCTGGTGTTCACACCCCAGTAACCAAGGGTTTTCTTATAATACTCCACATCCTTAAGGTAGGCTTCCCAATCCGGCGGCTTTCCGTATCCCTGAAGGGTTCTTGCTTGGCCACAGTACCAAGAAAGGCCGGTTTTCTCCATCCGCCAGCCTTCTGGTTCGGGTCTGGCTGGACTGGCCATCAGAGCAAAGGTAGTCTCAAAGGGAGCATCAATTTTTTTTGGTTCCCGGAAAAAGTTAATTCTCAGGGTAACCACTCCCCTTTGCCGGAAAATCTCTAGAGCATCCTGGTTATCCCTCAACGACCAGCCGTAATCATTGTCAGCCATCCAGCAAAAGCCGCGGTCATAGTCCCCAACCCAGAGATAGGGGAGAAATGTTCCGAGGACTACCCGACTAGGTTTAGCCGAACTACCCCAGACTTTTCCTTCTCCTTTCGGCAAGTAACCTGATTCGTTGGTCACCCGAATACCGTCCCGGCAGGCATGATACAGAATGGCCTGATCAGATTTAACAGGGATACTTAAGTAAAGAGACTCAACAAGCACCTTGCGATCAGGGACTAACCTGAGAGTGTATTTGAGCATTCCATCGTATTCCGCGGTAATATCCAGATAGGCAACCAGATGACCAGAGGTAGATTTTCCCTCCCAGTTTACCACCCCAGGGGACTGTTTTTTCAGCCTAAGATTATCTGAGGACCAGTATAGACCCTGGCCATCAGCCTGACCTTCAAGGGTGATGGGCTTGGCTAAGATTTCTTTTCCCTGGCTCACCACTGAACCTGGCCAGCCTGTGTTTTCTAACCGGTACTTTCTGCCCCAGCAGAACAATTCTTGCCCTTTAACCTCTAGAGGAGTAAAAGGAGGGATAACCTCCTCAGAAACTCCGACCTGCGTCCCATCCCAAGGGTAAAGGCGCCGGTCAAAGGGTTCAGAACACACGGATAGTTGAACCCGCCCATTAGGGTCAATCAGCTCTGCGACTACCTGAACTTGGCCGGCTGGCAGCTCTTTGGGTAAATTAAAAAGCAGTTGTCTCCAATTTTCCGTAATAGCACTTTGGCCAAGCCGGTATTTCTTCTTGTTCTCGCCAACTACCCACCAGTCAATTCTTTTCAGGTCATTCGCCCGCTCGGATTCATCTAGGTCCAACCACACCTGAACCTTCTTCCCTCCAGGATAATGAACCACTGTTAGCCGCCCAGGTTTTGCTGGAAGAAAAAGTGGCTTTTTGTCTTGCTGGTAACCGCTGTAAATCGTTCGGACCTCGGCTTCAGATAAGGGGTAGTCAAGCACATAAAACTCATCTATTACCGCGTGCTGTTCACCGTAACGATAACCAAACTGTAACCCCTGGTTATGAAAACCATCTCTCATTGGTTCCAAAAGGAAATCCGCGCCGCTCCGTTCCCCGTTGGTGTAAAGCTGAAGAACATTGTCCAGCCAGGTAACGACTAGGTAAAACCATTTTCCTTTTCTCAACGGCAAAGGGGCACTGTAGAGTACATATCGGTCATAGGCTGGAAACTTGCAGTAAAAACTCATCGTGTCTTCAAAGGTGTGGTATTTGTAAAGAAACGCCTCATTGAGAAAGCGGAAAAAATAGAAGCCATTTTGCTCGTTAGCCTCCCAGTCTATCGCTTTTACCCAGAAAGATACCGAACCCTGGTCGGCTCTAAATAACCCTTCTTTCCTGTAGGTAACTATCGCACTTTCTTTTCCTCCCAAAACCAGCCCCTGGCCAAACAAACCAGTTTCAAATAGCACGTTACCCTGGATTTTTGGTTCCACCGTCTCCATCCTCACAGCTGGTTTACAATCGCCGTCAAAAGGAAGATAAAGTACCACTGGGTTCTCCCTGGAAAAAATAAGAGAAGAAAGAATTAACTCAACCAGGAGCCACTTTTTCATTGGTTTAATTCTTTCCAACTATCAAGTCGTCAAAATAGATAATGGTTGGAGGCGGACTGGGTGTATCATCTTTCCCCTGCGGAGACTTACCCAGCCGTAACAGTTCTACTTCGCCCTGCAATTCTTTGAGCCTGGGTAACTCCCAGTCTATATTCCATTTTTCCCCATCAGCCGACCCGGAAAACACAATCTTATCTGGAAAAAGACTAACCCGTACCCAGTTACTTTGATGCATCCCTTCTGGATTGCTCAGGGAAACTGGTGAGCCCCATTGAGTTTTCACCTTTCCCCCAACGCTGACCGCATATAGGAATTTTTTTTCGCGGAGGAAAGGGCCTGCAAAAACAAAATCGCCGTTTGCCCAGCGCAGGAGTAATCCATTCCAGTTCTGATGAGCCTGACTGAAAGTTTCTACTCTCACTTGGACAGTAACATTGTCCTGATTAAGAGGTCTCTCTGCTACAGCAAACTTATAATCACTACTACGCAGCCTCAATCTTTTCCGGTAAATCCGCATGGTGGCGTTGGCTACAGAAGAAGCATTCAGTTTCCAGACCGGGTTCAACGGCTCCTGGTCAAAGTTGTCACAGAATTCCGGCAGGAGATGAACTGGTTTGTCCAGCTTAGACCCAGGAAACAGCTCGTTTACTGGAAAGATACCGGGAGGACCAACAAGTACCAATCGGTAATTGTGTCTAGCTACCGAAATGGTAAACTTCCCACCTTTCATCGGAATTTCCTCATGATTCTCTTCTCCATCGCCGGCTACCAGTTTTCCTTTCAATCCCATTAATCTTAGGGGTAGAATAATCTCTCCGTGCCAGTCCTTATCCGAGAGATTGCCGATAACTACCAAGGCCGTTCCCTTTTGTCGCCTCACCCAGGCAGAAACTTTTACCTCCTTTTTCCGCGGGTCACTTTTGGGTTGGAGCACCCAGTATCCCAGAAATTCCACATCTTGTTCGCCCAGCCCAAAAAGAATTTTGGCTGGCAGTGTCCGGTTAGCCAAGTTCTCAGAACGCCCTAAAACATCGTGCAAAAGAAGCAAACAGGAGTGGTCATCACCACCAGTTTCCGGGTCGGTATCCCAGCCGGACGGGGTATGCCAGGAAGCTGCCATTCCGTACTGCCGGGACATTGTCCGAGCGCACAGTTCCCCTAAATCCCAGCCATCAATCTGGTCTCCGCCACTTAAGCCGGCTTTCCGCCATTCATTATCATGTTTGTAGTCCCAGAAACAGTAAGCAGGCATAATCATGGAATCGGTCATATGGACAGTCATCCGCCGAGAACAGTTATGCTGGCGGAAGAGATAGGCGCTTCTTTTATAAAAATCTCTCAGAGCAAACATAGAATAACCTGCCTGAATCTTTCCGTCTTCCCTTAAATATCCCCGGCCAGTAACCAGGTCCCGGTCTGCCACCGGATAAACATCATCACTGTAAAGACCGTCAATGTAGCCTGCTTCCATAAACTTATTCAGGTAGTACATTACATAGTCATTTCGCTTCTCCGTCGGCACGCCTGGAGACCATTCTGCCTCATAGTAGACATTAGCCGGAGTTACCCCCCACAGGTCATTGGGACTGGTATTTACCCCCCAGTAACCCCTCAGCTTTTTGTAGTACTCCACATCCTTCAGGTAGGCTTCCATATCTGGCGGGCATCCATACCCCTGAAAAGTGCTGGCCCTTCCACAATACCAGGCATACCCACCTCTCTTATCCATCCGCCAGCCTTCTGGTTCTGGCCTGGCAGGGCCAGCCATTATGGCGAAAATAATTTCCCGGGGCTGAGTGATTCTCTTTTCCTGATTGACTAAATTGATCCTGGCAATTAGCTCTTTCCCTTGCCGGATAAACTGGATGCAATCCTTGCTATCATCAGTAATCCAACCTCGATCATTGTCTGCCATCCAACATAAACCCCGGTCATAATCCCCCAACCAGAAATAAGGGATGAAAGTACCAAGAACCACTGAATTTGGAATCTGCCGGCTACTCCAAACCACCCCTTGACCATCAGGGACATAACCGGCTCTATTGGTCAGCCGGATACTTTCACCGCAGGCGTGATACAAAATAGCTCGGTCGTTCCAAAGGGGAATATCCACAGCCAGATGTTTAATAGTCATCTCCTGAGCCACGGAAAAAACCAAGTGATACTTCACCATTCCGTCATATTCCACACTGAAGCTTGTTTCTAACCGCAAATCCCCAGCCTGGCTGTAAGCCTTTCCCCGCACCACTCCTGGTGCGGCTGAGAGAATTCTCAGTGGACCAAGGGGTTTAAACTTAAGTTTACCCTTTATTCCTTGCCCTTCCAGAGAGATCGGTCTGGCAAGTAGGGATTTGCCCCGGCTGACAATCTGGGCTGGCCAACCAGTATCAGAAAATTGGTACTGCCGGCCCCAACAAGAAATTGTCTTCTGTTTCACCTCAAGCGCGGTAAAAGGTTCAATCACCTCATCAGAAACACCAAAGTGTGTTTCTTCCCATTCAAAAGTCTTCTTTTCAAACTCAGTTGTTTCCCGTGACAGGATATTGCCTTGTTTGTCCAGCGCCAGAAAAACTGCCTGGTATTCTTGGGCCATCAAGGGCAAATGTTTAATCAAGGTTTCTCCATACCCAAGATTAAATTTTTCAATGATGCCGCAGCCGACCACTTCCTCGCTATTTTCAGCCTTTAAGTAAATAGCCACCCGGTTCAGTCTCTCTTTGTCTTTAAAATCATAGGTATCCACTGAAGCCCGGATTACACCATAAGAAGGATAAGCGTCTATGAAGACCTCAAAAGCGCGCTGCTTAGCCCGGTCAATCCAATCCTGGAGTCCTTCTTTTACTTGCATGGTCTGGTAAATCAGCGTCTCATTAGAGTGAGCATCAGTGACCTTCAGACTAACTATTTTCCTGTTTTTCGTTACCCAGTCATTAAACCCGCTATCCCCAGGGATATTCATCCTCTTCTCTATCGGTCCAGCTTTATCCACCCAGTTAACCTTGACTCTTTTGGCAATTGAAGAACGCGATTTCACCGGGATGAAAACTTCAGCTGATTTCAATAGTTCTCCATTATCTTCCCTGCTGATTTCCATTTCTAACTTCAATTCAGTCTCCTGACTGGCGCCACTAATTTCTAAATGGATATCAGCGTCAGCCTCCAAAATCTTACCCAGAGAAAGAATCCTTACCGCAGGAATATCCTGACAGAGTCGGCTCCGGGCATAGTTGCGGAAGCCGCCTGGAGTCCAGTTAGTAAAAACATACTTAGCGTAATCGCGGCAGAGATTAAGACCAAATTCTTTCCCCTCCTGCTTCAGTTTCAGTTCGCTCCGGTCAATAGCTACCTCGGCCTCCCACCAGCCTGGTCCAGAACTACACCGGTAATCCCAGTGCCCATTCCAGTTTAAAAGAACATTGCCGATAGCCGGTCGGCTTTCAAAATCCTGAATTACTTCCAGGGAATTACCTAAAAAGTGATAATCCAGGTCCAGCGCTTTCTCAAAATCAGGGGCAACGAAAATTTCTATGGCATCATCTGCACAAAGTCTCTTATGGTCTCTTTCCCTGGCTGCCCGAATCAGCTTGGAGTCTGGGGGGAAAGTGCTTTGGAAAGCAAAATAAATTTTCTTGTCATCATAAGTGACATAAGCGACTACCTGCCTTTCAGTTGTCCAGCCATAGATGTGCTGGAAACCAGTGACCGCGGTGGCTCTGGTCCATTCCCCCGGCTGAAGTTTGCCATCAATTACTGGCGCTTGGCTGGTTTTCGGAATCAAAAGCACATTGCCTTCACCCAATTTCTTCGGAGCTGCTTCTGCCCAAGGGAAACCCAGAAACGAGATGATAACAGGCAAACTCTTTTTCAACCACCCAGTCATTTTATCCTCCTATCTTGGCCGCTACCTTGGATGGAAAGAAACTTCAGCCTGTTTAGCCTCTACATTTAATATCCGCAGGCTGTCCAGAGAGATTTCTCAAAATAAGTGACAAAGGTGCCACTATTCCCAGTGAGGGTACACCTGGCAACATTTGGCGGGATGTCTGAAACAGAGAAAGGAATCGTCCAAACCTCCACCGACCAGCGGTTTCCTTCCGGTAACAGCCTTAAGGGTGTCCG
>JAMWDF010000087.1 GCA_023818865.1 Candidatus Omnitrophota bacterium | reverse complement strand
TGTCAACTGACGGTTTGTCTTTTTTCCTTTTAGTTTCATCCCCGGTGTTTGGTCCTAGCAATGATATGCTCCTGCATCTCCCAGTCAAGTAATTTGAACATCTGGGAATACCCAGCCACCCTGACAGCAATATTTCCATATTTCTCTGGCTCAGCCTGAGCCTTCTTCAGTCTTTCCGCCGTCACAACATTGATTTGTAACTGTCCCACACCCAGAGCAATCGCGGCTTGAAGAAGAGAGACTAACCTTTTCTTCCCCGCCGGTCCAGCCACTAATCCAGGCTCAAGGTCAATGATTGCTGCGGAAGCACCGGCGGCCCGATGATGAGGAAGTTTCGCCAAAGAATTCAGCATTGCCGTTACGCCCTTTATATCTCTTCCCTGATGAGCAGATAATGAATAAGCCAACGGCTCGCCAGCCTTCCGGCCATCCGGCGTGGCCCCAAGAAACCGACCGAAATTGAGGTTACAGCGGAAGGAAAACAGATGGACAAAAAATCTTCCGCCCAACGGGCTCCGAAAACTGTCCATCAGGTCAATAAAATGATTAGCCACCTGACAAGCGATAGCATCCACTTCTGGTTGGTCGTTTCCATATTTAGCGGCTGCAGTCAGTACCAGCTGTCTTAAGTCTTCATATCCCTGGAAATTTTTCCTCAATGCTTCAAGCAACTGCTCTGGGCTAATTTTTTTCTGTTGAAAAACTAATTTCTTCAGAACCATTAAAGAATCAGCCGTATTCGCCGTACCCACAAAACACACTGAATGGTAATGGTAGCGCGCGCCGCCATCGGTAATATCCCGTCCCCGCCTGAGGCAATCGTCAGTAAGCAGCGACCAGCAAGGTAAAGGTCCTCTTTCCCGCTGCCTCAACTCCCCCCGGCCACAATGATAAACCATTAACCGGGCAAAGTGTTCCACCTGGGAAAAATAGGCCTGAAGAAAACTTTCGTAAGTTTGGTGATCGGTTAACCAACCAGTCTTTATTCCCAGTTGCTTTCCGCTTTGTGGGTCATGACCATTAAACAGCGCCACTTCCCAACATTTGGTGCAACAGAGCCACCCGGAAACAGCATGAGGATTCGCCTTACCTGGAATAGTCAACTCAATACAGCCGATTGGGGCATAATCCCTGGCATCCTCAAGTTTAATTCCCCGCTCAACCAAAGCTGGGATAAAACATTCGTCGTTAAAGAAAAAAGGAATGCCACCACCCCGACTAACTAATTCTGCACATTGCTCCAAAACTTTTTCCGGAGTCTGGCGGTGTAACCTCACAGAAAGGTCTCTCACCAGACCAAAACGTTTGGTGGCTTCAAGTATGGCCCCGGTCATTTCATTACAGGCATCTTGACCATCAGCTTTCAGCCCACCCAGAACAATTGCCTGAACATCATAATCAAGGTATAATTTACAGGCTAGTTCTTCCATCAGACAAATCGCTTCTTTTCTGGTAATGCGACCCGCTTTCAGGTCTGCTTGGTAATAAGGCTCAAAGATTTGGTCAAGCCGACCAAGAGAGTTGGCATTAATCCCATCCTCCCCGCAGGTAAGAATATGGCCGAACCAAAGAGATTGAACTGCTTCCCGCAAGTTCCGGGCACCATATTCTGGCACTTGCCGACAAACCGAGGCGATATTCCTCAACCTCGTTTTCTCAGCAGAACTGTTCGCCTGCTCTCCTTTTTCCTGTGCCAACCGGCGATAACGCTGCCCAAGAAGGATACCAGCCTCACAAATCGTGATGGCTGCTTTCCAGAAGTTTTCTTTCTGGTGAAAGCCAGAGTTCGTAAAATCGGCTGTGGCCAAATAGTTTTCTATTTCCTTTTTTAGTCCGCCATAGCCAACCCGTAACAATTTGGCATAACCCCGCACCGAATGGTTTTCCACCCACCCTAAAGCCCAGAAGACTTCACCCTTACCCCAGTGGCCACCACCTTTCATTCTTTCCGGTTCGCTTTCTCCCACCGCGTAAAGGGGAAAACCTCTTAGCCAGTTTCTGACCGTCAGTTCCACTTCTCTGACCATTTTCCCGGTTGCCCCGAGCTTCTTTAAAAAGACTGGTGCTTCTGACTTTACTTCTTCCTTCTGGAAACCAAAACCAGGCAAGGGAAGATGTTCTCCAGCTAAACTCCACCGAGGATACAACTCAATTTCCGCCAGCGTCACTAACTCTTTAAGCAGGGCTGCCCGAACTTGAACCACTGACATTCCTACCTTCCAGGCCCGCCAGAGAGCCACATCCCGGAGAAATGGGTTCTGCCCAGGGATAAATGACCCATGTCGCCTCGTCACGTCCTCTCTTAGATAAGCCAGCCGGTTAGCTATCCTCTTTTCCATACTCTGTTCTGGCAGAAATTGTTTCCTGGAGGTGCCGATCAAGGCGACAAAAATATTCTGAGTAACCACCAACCCTGATAATTAAGTCAGGGAATTTTTCCGGATTTTTCATTGCTTCCTTCAGCACCATTTGGTCAACTACTGTAATCTGGACCTGCATACCGCCAAGAAAAAAATAGGTGCTGACTAAGTCCTTGACAATTTTTCTTCCTGAATAGGAGGAAAAAAGACTTTTAGCCAGCCGCATATTTAGCACCAGAGTACCTGGCGCCTTTTGATGGTTGAATCTAGTCACTGACATAAGCATCGCCGTAGGTCCTTTTTTCTCCCGGCCGAAATAAGGCCCGATTGAGTCTGCAATTGGCTCACCTTTGTGTCGCCCATCCGGTGTCGCCGGTACACTTTGACCGGCCCCGACATAAGTGACAAACATCAAACACCCTGGCAGAAACCGGCCACCCCGCCAGCAAGCATACTGGGTCAAATCATCAAAAACATATTCCGCTACTTCCTTGGCTAAGTAGTCAACCTCATTTTCATCATTCCCGTATTTAGCCAGCTGCCGGATTTCTTTCAGCAGCGCTACCTCCTTCTTGAAGTTACTCCTCATAACCTGGAGAAACTTCTTTCCGGTAACTACGCGTTCATCAAAAACCAGTTTCTTAATGGCAAAAAGCGAATCAGCCACATTGGCTAGTCCACCCACGTTAATAACACTCCAGTTGTATCTGGCCCCGCCTGCATTATACTCCCGGCCAGCATCCAGACAATCTTCAACCAAAAGGGTTCTCATTGGCTGCGGGCGCCATTTCGCCTTCTGTTCTTGGTCAGCGTTTACCTGCCGACAAAGATTTTCAATCGCTTGGCTGATTTCTTTCTTTAGCCCAGAGACTACCTGGTTGAAACTAGTCGCCCAGGGCAGTATCTTTTTCAACGAATTATTCATAATTCCGGCCAGATTAATGCCACCATCCAGCGAACCAACATTACTCATTCCGTGCATCATGGTCTCGGTACAACCGCCGAAGGCATACTGACAAATGTCTCTAAAATTGATATTCAAATGGCTTTGATGAAGCGCCTGGAGATAGGCTTCTTCATTATACAGCGCTGGTAGACCACAGCCTGTGCCGAGTGTTTTTAAAGCCTCCTCAAAATATTCATCAGGCATATCTCTTCTGATTCGTAGAGCCAAATTGGGTCGTCTCATTTTTCTGGCTGCTTTCAAGCAGACTAAAGTCAGCCGGTTGTAAGCCGGTCTACCAGAAACATCACTCCCACCGAGAACAACATTCCAACCAGAGTTCGCATCAAAATTTTTCCAAAGAGCCCTGATCAGTTCGGTCGCTGCCTCTTCAGTAATCAGACCGGCTTGGAAGTCCTGGTCATAATAGGGACCAAGTTCCTGGTCAAGTCGACCAAGACTATCGCATCCGTCAAGATAAAAAATCAGGTTGGTGGCTAAAAGTGCCTGCCGAAAAGTTTTCGCCGGTTGCCAGGGAACAACCTGAAAATCTTCTCTGACCGGCGAATCGGATGGCAAGGATTGACAGATTCGGCTCCAGAGAGCCTTTATTCCCTCAAGGACATCCATTAAGCCCGAAGAAAGGTCAACCAACCACGGACCAGCTGGATATTTTCTCACCAGGGCGCTTATCCGAGACTGGTAACTGAGTAAACCTTCTCTTAAAACCCGGCCATAATTAGGAATACTGTGGGTATAACCTCGGCCACCCACCGTGTATTCAGGAGAAATCAACTGATGGGAATACAGCGGATAACTATCAAGTTTCTCCTTGAGCCGTTCCCAAACATTTCTTTCCTGGCTGTTAGACACTTGCTCTATTAACCCTACCAAGGCATTGCGGTCATAAGCCAGGGTGTAAGAATAATGAAAGGTCAAAATCCCATTTTTCGTCCGCCATAGTCCATTAATTCCTGATGGATATAGACATTCCCCCTGATACGCTGGAAGAGGAACATTTTCCAATTGTCTTCTAATACCCCGGCTGATGCGACAGAAAGGAGAGGCTGACTCCTCCTCAAAAAATCCGGAGGCAAAAAACTCTCCGGCATTTCTTAGGAATTGGGAAATCTCCATTTAGTTACCTGTCAGTTCTTGATGAATTATCCCTCGGCTACCACATGATTTCTTAGACAACCAATCCCTTCAATTTCTACCTCCAGCACATCTCCAGGTTTCAAAAAAACTGGCGGTTGGCGAGCGAAACCCACGCCGGAAGGCGTTCCGGTCATGATTATGGTACCCGGCAGCAAAGTCATCTGCTGGGAAAGGTAACTGACAATTTTCGGGACTGGGAAAATCATATCTCCAGTGCTACTATCCTGCATAGTCTGGCCATTCAAGGCCAGTCTAATCTTAAGGTTATTAGGGTCTAAGTCTGTTTCCACCCAGGGACCAACTGGCGCAAAACTATCAAAGGATTTTCCTCTGGCCCACTGTTGGTCAACTCTTAGCTGACAATCCCTGGCACTGATGTCATTGCCACAAGTATACCCAAAAACATACTCCAATGCCTCTTTTTCAGAAACACGTTTGGCTTTCTTGCCGATAACTACCACCAATTCTGCCTCATAGTCCACTTCAGCTGGCGCTTCCCGAGGTAACACCACCGGGCTCAAGTGACCAACAAGACTGGTGGTTGCCTTCAGAAAAATAACTGGAGATGTTGGCACCGGTTTACCACTCTCCTGCGCGTGTTGCCGGTAATTCAAACCGAGGGCAATGATATTGGGAGGCTCCACAGGTGGCAGAAATGTTTTCACCTGCTGCCTCATAATCACCAGGCCTGTTTCTTTCCCACCATCAAGGGCCGATCGATCCAGCAGATAAATTCTATCGCTCCTCAGTACACCATAAACTGGTTGAGAATTCTCAGGATTAATGACCCTCAAGAATTTCACAGTTTCTCCACTATAATAATTTTCAGGTCGTGTTTCTTCAGGCTAAATACTAATCTACCTTCTTCCTTTTCTATTGGCAGGTCTGTCTCCCAATCTTTAGCCTGGTAGTTTGTAAACCCAAGTCTTCCAGCCGCCAAATCCACCTTGACCCTGCCTCCGTCTCCATAATCACAAAAAATTAAGACTGCTTTTTCTTTGCCTGCATGGACAATCCAGAGCAAATCCTTCCGGTTCACCTGCAATACTGGCTCATCCTCCCAGTAGCGAAAAGTCTTTATTTCCTTTGTCCCATACCCCAGATTCCACAGCATCTGCCAGATGGACACTAAGAACTTATCCGGTCCCCAGACATGGAGTTCATGGACCAGCGTGACCGCGGCTCTAGTTCGGCAACACCAATCTTTAATCTCCTGGCTGCCTTCGCCATGCACCCCGCTTAGTTGGACTGGAATACAACCACTGTTAAACGGCAGGTTAACTGCCCGGATATAGTCAGCGGAAAACCTGTCCTGAAAATCAGTCAAACCATACTTCCATTCCCACCCTAAAAGGGAACCGGCAAAACTGAAGATAGGCAAAAGATTAGCATTAGTCATGTGGACCATGGAGAGATTGGCTTTACCCATTTGATAGGCCAAGACCATCGTTCTTTTCACCAGCTCCCGGGAATGGAAAATGTCTACATAGGGCTGCTTCTGACCATCAGCTCGTTGGTACACTGGACCGAAGAAAGGGTTGTAAGATGATTGCAGGTAGATATTGTCCCAGTAAATGCCGTCAAACCCGTTTTCAAAAAACTTCTGGTAATAATACAGCAGGAAATCCTGCCGGGAAGGTACAGGGATGATAACACCATCAGTGCTACCTTTTTTTCTGCTTTTATCCTTGGTTCTTTGTCTGACCGCCTGATAAGACCACTCATCCTGAAAAGTCCGCCATTCTGGAATCCAGGTTATATCCCCTCTTAAATTAGTATAAGGAATAACCGCTTTATAGTTTCCTGGGCTGAAGCCGCTAAGAATGTGCGCTTTGTGCCGATCAAATGACAAATCATGGGTTTCCTCAGACCATTGGTCAATCAAAGATTGAACATATTCTTTATCCACCTTGCCTTCCTTATTCGCCTGAGCCACTTTTCGGATAGCCTGGAAATCCCGATGTTGAGGGAAATTAGCATACATCTGACCATTCCAGTAGAAACTTGAACCGTGTACCCTGACCATAAAATCAGAAGGACCGTTGAAAGTTGTCCTCTGCCAAGGAGGACTTTCTGGCATGGGTTTGGCTGGAGAAGCCATCAACCCAAAAACAATCTCTACCGGCTCTGGAAAAATACCTGGTTTGTTTACCAGATGAACATTTAAACTCACTCTGTCTTCCTCTCTTTCCATCGTGAGGGCAGATTTCCGGTCATCTAAAATCCATCCCCGGTCATTCTCAGCAAACCAGCATAGTCCCCGTTTTTCCTCGCCAAACCAAACATAAGGAATAAAGGTGCCCCGCAACATGATGCGCGCCGCCTCTCGGCTTTCCCAGACAAGTCCCTGTCCAGCCGGGATAAGCCCACCGTAGTTAATCCGGATGCTATCTCCGCAGACATGCATCAGTTTCGCATACTGTTTTTTTACAGGAATCACCAGAGACAGTTGGTCAATAGGTGTCTTCCCCCGTTGAGTCAGAAAAAGCTTCACTTTCATCATGCCATCATATTCCAAATTGAAAGTGATGGTTCCAGAAAGTTCTCCGGCCACAAAATCAGACTTACCGGAAACCTCGTTGGGTTTAACCTTTGTAAAACGCACTCCTTTCCCTTCTAATTTTCTGGTCGTTCCGGCTTGAACCAGTTTAAGGGAAATAGGCTCGGCTAATATCTCCTTACCATCAGCTTCCACCTGCTGCCACAAACCCAACGGCGAAAAGGTATAATGCCTGAGAACGACCGCGGCCGTTTTTTTAGCCCAATTAATCTTGATTGGCTGGAAAGGCGGAATCACCTGATTGGTCATTCCCAGCCGATTACCTTCCCATTCAAATCTTTCTCTCTCAAATTTTTCCACCACCGGCTCCTGGGGAAGGTTACCCTCACCGGTAAGAAAAAGTTTGACCTCGTATTCTCCTTTCATTCCCTCTGGCAAATCAAGTACTGTCTCCAAACCAAAATTATTAAATTCGCTAATTTTCTTCCGGGCCAGCACCCTTTCCTGGCCAGCTGGAGTCACCTCAATAGTTGCCTCTTTAACAGATTCGCGGCCAGCCAGGTGTTCAAAAGAGGCCAGAACCACCAGCTTTCTCACCCTTGGATAATGGGCAATATTCAAACTAACTGCCTTTATATCAGCCTTGGGGACCGGAGTCCAGATCTGACCAGTAGGCATCGCTTCCCACAAAAAGTCACGGCGATAATAGATTATCTTTCCGTCTGGAGAGGTGACCTCTACCAAAGAAACAGCTGTGTACGCCTGCGGATCAGCCATGGGTATCTGGTAAATCAATTCCTGGCTTTCCCCTGGTTTTAAGACATACTCGCCTTTTTTCTCATATCTTGGTTGATTCAAAGGATTGTGGGCTAACACCGCCTTTACGGGAATTGCTTGCTCAGTAGGATTTGCTAAGGAGAGTTTCAAATTCACCCTCTTGTTCTTCTCATCATAGAATGAATGGTGTTTCACTGATGGCGCCAGGCGGGAGAGTTTCATCAAAGGCATAGTCTCCACACTGGCAAAAGCAATAACATTGATGCCTAAACGGGATTGGTCCCAAGGGTTCTTAAAATTACGACAGATTCTGACTCCCCACCAGTTATTGAGGTCCTTCACTTCAAAAGAAGTAAGGTCAAAGGCAATTTCTGCCTGCCAGTAGCCATCCTTCACTGTGTGGGCAGAGCGCTGCTTCACTCGCCAGGCAGTGTTGTAGGATCCTTTTTTCTGGTCGCTCACAATGTCATAGATAGCCTGGTTGGCGTTAAGAATAATCTGATAAACCCGGTCTGGTCTCAGATTTTCCTCCTCTGCCACCATATCCGGAACGAAGAAAAATTCCAAAGTGTCATCCCAGGATTTGAAGGAAGCATCTCCATTATCTGGAACCGGTTGGGTTGGGGCAATTAAGCCAGCTTCCGGGTGATAAACAGATTTAACTGCCACATAAATATTCTTCTCATCCCAGCCCAACCAAGCTTCTACATCCCGAAACTCCAACCGATTGGGTCTCTGTTGGGAAATAAGACCTTTTATCTTTATCCCGGGCCACTCCTCTTCTCTGATGAGGCCATCTATAACCGGTGGAATCTGGAAATACGGGATAACAAACTGCGGCCGATGCTTTGGTTTGTTTAAATCTTCGCCGGAAACCAGCCTAGTCAGGGAAACAAAGGCAACAGCAAACATCAGAGTCAAGCGAAAAGAAGAAATTACTTCAGCCATTTTCCCTCCGTTTCAACAGTGTTGAGTTTAGCACAAGGACTGCTTTCTATCCAGCCAGAATCAAAACCAACTCCAAAATTTCGGGCAACAAGGACTTAGGTGAAAGAATTCAGCCGCCCAAGGCTCCCAATTACCAGGACAAACCAAGTTTGGCTTTTTCTTGCCCAAGACTTGCTAGCTCCTGCAAGCAAAAGTTTCCCCCGATTCTTTTTCCGCTGGTTCTTGCTTAACAAGGTAAACATATGGTAAAATTCTATTAGGGAATCTGATGAAGAGAAAAGGGAACGGATTTAAGCAGATTGGCTTTACCTTGATTGAACTTCTGGTGGTAGTAGCCATCATCGCGATTTTAGCCGCGATGCTGCTACCAGCTTTGAGCAAAGCCAGGGAAAAAGCCAGGCAGGCACAATGTATCTCAAATTTGAAGCAGTGGAGTCTCATCTTTGCGATGTATGCTCAGGATTATGATGGCTATATCATCACTCCCAGAATACCACCTAGTTATATGTGGGCTCAGATGACTAACCTGTTTACTGTTTACGCTAAGGATACCAAAAGACTTCACCGTTGCCCCGCGGAG
>JAMWDF010000086.1:6906-9269 GCA_023818865.1 Candidatus Omnitrophota bacterium | reverse complement strand
TATTTTTGAAGGGAAGAAGATGTAGTAGCCCTAAGTGTCCGTTAGAGCAGCGTCGCGGGCGACGAATTAAGGCAACTAAGCTTTCCACCTATGGTCTGCAATTGAGGGAGAAGAACAAAATCAGACGTTTTTATGGAGTTAATGAGGAACAATTCAGGAGGTATTTTGGAATAGCTAAAAGGAAACGAGGGGTTACTAAAAGTACCCTGTTGACCTTGCTGGAATGCCGTTTAGACAATGTTGTCTACAAGCTGAATTGGGCCGATTCCAGACGAATGGCTAGGCAGTTAGTAGTTCACGGACATATCCTAATGAGAGGTCGGAAATTAGACCGACCGGGGTATGTTGTTCGGCCAGGAGATGAAATCAAAATTAAAGAGAGCAGTCGTTTTCGGACAGTGGTAGCAGAGATACAGGAGAAAAGAAAGGAATTTCCGGTACCGCTTTGGTTAGAAGTAAACCCGGAAGCTTTGGTGGCCAAAGTGGTCCGGGTACCTTCGCGGGAAGAAATTTCTGTACCTGGCGACGAGCAACTAGTAATAAACTTGTATTCGAGATAACCATAGGGTGATTTTTAAATGTGAGCGAGGTGAACTATGGAAGAATTTGTATTGCCTGAGAAATGTATCTGGGAGAAGGATTCGTACAACACCCGTTACGGAAAACTTACCGTTGAGCCTCTTTATCGGGGCTTTGGAATTACTCTTGGTAATGCTCTGCGACGGGTTCTCTTGTCATGCGTTCCCGGGGTAGCCATCACCGGCCTACGGGTGGAAGGAGTTTCTCACGAATTTTCTACCATTGAAGGAGTTAAGGAAGATTTAACCGAAGTGGTTCTCAATCTAAAGCAGATTTGTTTAAAGCCGATTGTCTCTCAATTTCCCCAGACTTTGCGGGTTGAAATTAGGAAAGCCGGCGAGATTCTGGCCAAAGATCTCTTTGTTGATGGGAGTGTGGAGGTCTTAAATGGTGAGTTACATATTGCTACCCTGACTGCCTCCCGACCCCTGAGGTTAGAATTGACAATTACTAAAGGGTATGGATACGTACCAGTGGAGAAGTTCCGGGTAATGAAAAGGCAGATGCCAGCGGAAACGATTAGCCTGGACGGAATTTATTCGCCAGTGCGGAAAGTGACATTTCATGTTGAAAGCACACGGGTGGGTCAGTCGGTGGATTACGAAAAACTGATTCTAGAAGTTTGGACTACCGGGGCAGTCTCGCCTGAAGAAAGTGTTTCTGTGGCTACTAAACTGCTTAACCAGCACTTCAGTTTGATTACTGAGAAACAGACCGTAGGCGAGAAAAAACCAGGGGAGAAGGGGCCGATTGATGCTAGCCAGCCATCTGAAGGAACTTTGGATATTCCCATCAGCGAATTAAAGTTGTCCACCCGCGTAGAGAATGCTCTTCTTTCCCGAAATATCGCCACTCTCAGAGGTTTGCTGAATACTCCCAGGGAGGAGTTTAGTGAGATCAAAAATTTGGGCAAAAAATCCCTGGAGGAAATAGAGGCAGCTTTGAAACAAAGGGGGTACACGCTGCGAACAGCAGAAGAGATCGAGTCGGGAGAGAAAACAAATGAGACACAAGAGAAAAATCTGTAAACTCGGCAGGAATAAATCTCAGCGGAAAAGTTTAGTAGTGAATCTCACTATTAGCCTCTTTCTGAACAAGAAAGTGGAAACTACTCCGGCCAGAGCGAAGCTGGTTCGGTCCATGGCTGAGAAGCTTATTACCATCGGGAGAAAAGCAGGAATAGCCTATGATCAAAGAATTATGTCCATCCTAGGGTCTCCGGATATGGTCAAGGTAGTGAAAGCAGTAGCGGAAAAGTATATCGACCGGCAAGGTGGCTACACCAGAATAGTAAAACTGCCACCTCGCCGGGGTGATGCTGCCCCAATGGCTCTTATCCAATTCGTTTGAAACAGAATTTGATTGGTGGAGGTAGGCCTATGAATATCAACACCAAAATTCTTGATCGCTACGACCGACAAATGAATATCTACCAGTTAATCTTGAAACTGGCGGAACGGGCTCATCAATTACTCGAAGGAGCGACTGGGCTGGTGGAAATCGGCAACACTGACCCGAGCAGTCCCCGGCTGGTTATGGAAGAATTCTTATTCAAGAGTGAGCATCTTTCTGAGGTGACGAAAGAAACATCGCCTGACAATCAGAGCCTAACTTCTTTGACAGAGAAGAATGAGAAATTCTAACTACGGAGGGAGGCGGTGGAGTTCAGAGAGCTTTTAAATCTGATGCGAGAGAAGGACGCATCAGATTTACACCTCAAAGTAGGCCGAAAGCCACTTCTTAGGATCCGAAAGAACCTGGCCGAAGTGAGTGAGTGGGAAAAG
>JAMWDF010000086.1:0-6896 GCA_023818865.1 Candidatus Omnitrophota bacterium | reverse complement strand
AGAGCGGAAGTAGTATCAATAGGCCGGAGTTTGATGAGTGAAAAACAGTATCAGATTCTTGAAGAAACAAAAGAGCTTGATTTTGCCTTTGATCAGCCAGAAGTCGGTCGTTACCGGATAAATGCCTTTTTCCAAAGAGGAAACCTCGGTTTGGTTTTGAGAAGGATTAAGAGTACTATTCCTTCCTTTGAAGAACTAAGGTTGCCAGAGGTTCTCAAGAAAATATCACTGTTTTCGGATGGTTTGATTCTGGTTACTGGTCCCACCGGGTGTGGTAAATCAACTACTCTGGCGGCTATGATTGAATACATTAATTTGAATCAAGTGAGGCATATTATTACAGTGGAGGATCCGATTGAGTTTATCTATCAGGACAAGAATTGTGTTATTAACCAACGGGAAGTGGGACTGGATACCCTTTCTTTTTCGGCCGCCCTTAAGCATGTGCTCCGCGAGAACCCGGATGTGATTCTTATAGGTGAGTTACGAGATAGTGACACCTTTGAGGCAGCAATCAACGCCTCGGAGACAGGGCATCTGGTATTCGGGACTCTTCATACCATTGACACCATCACTACCATCACTCGATTGCTTGATTTTTTCCCAGCCTCTCAACACGACCAAATTAGAAAAGTGATTGCTTACCATCTAAAAGCGACTATCTGTCAGAAACTTTTGCCAACGAAGGACAAAGAGGCAATGGTGCCTGTTTGTGAGATTATGATTGTCACTCCGGTCATTTCTAAGCTGATTTCTGAAAATAAGATGAACAAGATTTATCCAGCTATGAACGCTGACAAAGAATCTGGAATGCAGACCTTTAACCAGCATTTGGTGAAATTGATTGAAGGGGATGTCATCGACCGAGAAACAGGGTTTGCGGCTTCACCCTCTCCCCACACTTTGGAAATGAACCTGCGCGGCATTTACCTGGACGAGGATACCCGGATCATTGGTGAATAAATACCTGTTGTTTAGAGCGCTTGAAGCCGGTCAATTATGAAAGTCCTGGTAATTGGGGGCGGTGGTCGTGAGCATGCCATAGCTCATAAAGCATCCTCCAGTCAGGCTGTTAGCAAGATTTTGGCTATTCCCGGAAATGGGGGAATATCTAACCTGGCGGAATGTTTCCCCTTAGATGTAAACAACATTCCTCTATTAGTTTCTTTTGCTCAAGAAAATAGAGTTGACCTGACCATTGTTGGTCCAGAAAATCCTCTGGCAAAAGGGATTGTTGATGCGTTTAATGCTTCTGGGCTAAGCTGTTTTGGACCGGTAAAAAAGGCAGCCTGTTTAGAAGCATCAAAAATTTTTGCCAAGGAATTTATGACTCGCAACGGTGTGCGTACTGCTTCCTTCTCAATTGCTGACTCATTCCAAGAGGCTCTTTTTCAGCTGAACAAGCGAGCTTTTCCTGTAGTGATAAAATATGATGGACTAGCCGCTGGGAAGGGAGTGCGGCTAGTATCTAATAGAACAGAGGCAGTTTCTTTCCTTGAAGAAATTTTTGAAAGGAATGTCTTCTCATCAGATAGCCCGAGAGTGCTTATTGAACAGGCCCTTGTTGGCCAGGAGGTATCTTTTCTGATAGTGACAGATACAGTTTCCTATCAGCCTCTGGCTGCCGCCCGTGATTATAAAAGGGTGTTTGACGGCAACCAGGGACCGAACACTGGAGGAATGGGAGCCTACTGTCCCTCGACCTCCTTAGACCAAGGTACCTTAAGTATTATCAACCAGGATATTGTCAAGAAAACCCTTAATGGTTTGGCTAAGGAAGGGATTGAGTATCGGGGCGTACTTTATTTCGGTTTGATGATTACGCGGGAGGGTATTTATGTTCTGGAGTATAACTGTCGGTTCGGTGACCCAGAAACTCAGGTCATTTTGCCGTTATTAGAAAATGACATTATTGAAGTTTTCCAGGCAACTATTTCAGGTTCATTGCAGAACATTACATTGAAATGGAAGCCAAAGTGCTCTGTCTGTGTTATTCTGGCTTCATCTGGTTATCCTGGGGCTTACCAAACTGGGTACCGAATTACTGGTCTTGAACAGGCCAAAGATGTTCTTGTCTACCACTCAGGCACCAGAAAAATTGACCAAGAGACTCTGGTGACTGCCGGCGGGAGAGTATTGGGAGTAGTTGGGGTTGACAATGATTTTAAATCGGCGAGAGAAAAGGCTTACTTGGCGGCAGAAAAGATTGAATTTGAGGGGAAGTTTTACCGCAAGGATATTGCCAGTGAAGTGTAAGATACCTAACCCATACCTTTGGATGGTCAAATTTTTTACTTAGGAGGCAAAATGAAAGAGTTGAAAGCCGCCATTATCGGTTCTGGGGGTATCAGTCATTACCACATTCGTGGTTATCTTTCAGCTGGGGTAAAAGTGGTGGCCGTTGTTGACCCGGTGATTGATCGGGCAAAAGAAGTGGCCCACCTCTATCAGATCAAGGACGTTTACGGTTCCCACCAGGAGTTACTTCAGACCCGACCAGATTTAGATCTGGTGAGCGTCGCCACTCCCAACAAGTTTCATGCTCCAGTGACGATTGATTGCTTGAATGCGGGGAGGCATGTGTTTTGCGAGAAGCCGCCAGGGATGAATGCCAATGAGGTGTTAGAGATGAAAAAAGCAGCTGAAAAGAACAGGAGATTTTTACTTTTTGATTTTAATAACCGGGCCCGACCTGAATCCCAGGCCTTGATGAACTATATCCGGTCCGGGCAGGTGGGAAGAATAAATTCAGCTCAGGCTATCTGGATCAGGCGGTGCGGTATCCCTGGTTTTGGAGGCTGGTTTACTCAGAAGGCGTTTTCGGGTGGGGGACCGGTAATTGATTTACTCCATATGATAGACCTGGCTCTGTACTTCATGGATTTCCCCCCTCCAGATTACGCCCTGGCAGTTACCTTCAATGATTTTGCTGGTGACAGGCGTTTCAAAGGACCATGGGGATTACCCGATGTCGACAACGCGGTGGTTGATGTGGAAATGGCGGCTCATGGTTTAGTTACTTTTAAAACTGGGCAGGTATTGTTTATCCGCAATAGTTGGGCGGAACTAAACCAGCGGGAGGAGGTTTCCGTCACATTTCAAGGAACACTGGCTGGCGGGATGCTTCGGCGGCTTTTTCAAAGGGATGGGTTGGACGAGACCGCTATTGACGAATGCCAGTTGTATACTATGGAAGGTGACTATCCGGTAAACAGAGCGGTTCTGGTCAGTCCGGATCCAAAAATGGGTCGGGAAGCAGCGGTAGTTAACTTTGTGGAAACGGTCCAAGGCGAGGGCGAGCCACTTTCTTCACCTGACCAGGCAGTAATCTTGATGAAAATCATTGATGCGATTTATCTTTCCGCCGAAAAAAGAGAACCTGTTAAAATTGAAGCCTGAGCCTTAAATCTCCAAACGGCGAACTTCTTGTCCGATTTTAAAGGTTGTTCCTGATGAAAGCAATTGTTGGTTTTCTGCTCTTTATTTTTCTACTAACTGGGTGTAGCCCGGGATATTTCGTGCGGCAGGCTGACCGGGAAGTGGAATCTATCCTTAAGGAAAAAGAGAAGGAAATTAGCCGCCAGGCAAACCCGATAGCAATTTCTGACTCTGATGCCCGGACCGAAACAACTTTTCTTACTCTAAAAGATACTTTGATGATGGCCGCCAGGAGAAACCGAGAGTATGAAACTCGGAAAGAGGAAGTTTACCTTCGGGCGCTAGAGTTAACTGGTCGACGTTTTCTTTATGGATGGCGCTCGGAAGGAAAAGGTAGCGGCACCTGGACCAACAACGGCCAGGCAGGCTGGTCTGCTGGCGTCAACTGGCAGCTAATTCGTTGGCTAGCTGATGGGGCTGAAATGAGTTTTGATTTTACTCATAACTTTCTTCGATATCTTACTGGTGATAAGACTAAATCGTTTCAAACAATTATGCAATTGAATCTTTTACAGCCGCTTTTGCGAGGCGCTGGCCGCAGAATTTTTCAGGAAGAATTGACTCAAGCTGACCGAGAGGTAGTTTATGCCGTTCGGTCATTTTTGAGATATCAACGGACCTTTTCTGTGGAAGTGGCCAAGAGATATTTCCGGCTTCTTCTAGCTCAGAATGCTGTCAAGAACTATCTGGCGAATTATCAGTTTCTTGCCCAGACTAGAGAGCGAATTGAAATGATGGCGCAGGCTGGTCGTTTGCCCCCTTTTCAAGCAGACCAGGCCAGGCAGAACGAGTTGCAGGCCTACCAGGATTGGATTGTAGCCAGTAATGATTATCAGAGACAAATGGATGATTTTAAGACTTTCTTGGCAATCCCTCTTTCTCAACCAGTGGAGCTTGACAAGGATATCATGGACTTGCTTCTGATTCGGGGAGTAACTGCCCCGGGCTTTAACCTGGAGGAATGCTTACGGCAGGCCGAACGTCATCGCCTGGATTTGCTTACCGCGGCAGATGAGGTGGTTGATGCTAAAAGAAAGGTGGCGGTGGCCAAAGATAATCTGCGTTCCTATCTATCTCTGAAAATAGAATTAGAGTCTGCTTCAGAACAAGCTGAAAAACCAACCTGGAAAATGTCTCCACCTGTCTCTGATATAGGCTTAGATTTATCTCTGCCATTCACGAGAGTAAGCCAGCGGAATGTTTATCGCCGGGCTCTGATTAACCTGGAAAGGAAGCAGCGGGAGTATCTATTGAAGAGAGATACAATTGCTAACGAAGTCCGAGGGGCTTACCTGACCTTTGAGGAGACTTACCGGACATACCTTAACCAAAGGTCGAGTCTTTCTTTGGCGGAAAAAAGAGTGGAGAGCACCGACCTGCTTCTTCAGGCTGGCCGGGCCAGCACCCGAGACCTCCTTGAGGCTCAAGAAGCCTACACCCGGGCGAAAAATGCTCTTTCCCAGGCAATGGTCAACTATCAGATTGCCTATCTCCAACTGCTTTCTGTAACTGAGATGCTGGAAGTTGACCAAACCGGTGTTTGGAAAGGAGATATTTATGAGAAAATGGTCAGGTAGGAGTAAGTTTTTGGGAAAAATTTCTTCACTTCTTGTGTTAGTTTGCATTGGCGGTATTTTATGGGGTATGAGGTGGCACCGGTTCCGGAGCCATCAGGGTTTGGTCACCTATAAGATAAGAAAAATGGATCTGGTAATTTCGGTCCGGGAAGGGGGAAATCTGCAGGCTCTCAGTGCCCAGAAGATTACCAACCAGGTACCTGGTTCTCGGACAATCCTGCAGGTGGTGGAAGAAGGAACACAAATTACAGAAGAGGATGTCCGTCAAGGGCGAATTTTGATCCGTCTTGATTCTAAGGATATTGAAGACCGCATTCAGCAGATGCAGATTACTCTGGAAAATAGCAAGGCAGCGTATACCGAAGCGCAGGAAAATTTGCTCATTCAGAAGAAGCAGAATGAAAGTGATCTGAGAGCAGCGGAACTAAAAGTTCGGTTTGCCAAACTTGACCTGGAAAAATATCTCGGTAGTACGCTTACCGAGGAATTATTAAAAAAGCCAGAGATGCCCACCAGTGAGTTGCTGGCCAGTCCACACTTAGGAGGTGAAGCTCTGAATAAGAAAAGGCAGTGTGAGACTAACATTGACCTGGCAAAGGAGGAGGTGGCCAGGGCAGCGGATCGCGCGACGTGGAGCGAGCAACTGGCTGAAAAAGGGTATGTGACCAAGACCGAATTGGAGGCGGATAAACTGGCTTTGCAACAAAAAGAGGTTTCTCTGGAGCAGGCAAGACTTTCTGCTGACCTATTCTTCCGTTATGATTTCCGCAAGCAGGTAGAGAGGCTTTACTCTGATTACCTGGAAGCTTTGGCTGATCTTGAGAGAACAAAGGCTAAATGTCAAGCCAGGTTGATTCAGGCTGAAGCCAATGTCAGAAATAGGCAGGCTACGCATCTCTTGAACTTGACCAGCATGAGGGACCTGCAGGAACAGCTGAAAAACTGCACCATCGTCGCTAGTAAGCCTGGTTTTGTGGTTTATGCCACTAGCGACCGACCTTGGCGAACTGATGCGCCAATTCAGCCTGGTACGACAATAAGGCAAAACCAAGACCTTTTAACCCTGCCTGATTTTAACAGCATGGGGGTAGTGGTGAAAATTCATGAGTCAGCTATTGACCGGGTGAAGATAGGCCAAAAAGCCAAGGTAATCGTGGACGCGTTTCCTGATAAGTTATTAACCGGAGTAGTTAAGAATATTGCTCTCATGCCTGACCCGACCTTGAAATTTTTGAACCCTGATCTGAACGTCTATGTGGCGCAAATTGCTTTAGACCAGGTTTACGATTATCTTAAGCCGGGGATGAGCGCGCAGGTAGAAATTCTAGTTAATCAACTATCTTCGGTCTTGGCAGTCCCGGTGGCAGCGATCTCATTTCAAGGAGAAGATGCTTTCTGTCGGATTCTCCAGGGGGCCAGAATCATTGAGCAGAAAGTAAGTTTAGGTGAGAGCAACGAACAATATATTGAAATTAAATCAGGGCTGAAAGAAGGTGACTTAGTCGTTCTTCCAACCAGTGGTGGTCTGCCCCGAACAGCTAATGCCTCCGGGAAGGTCCCTCAAGAAGGCCAAGGAAAAAGTTCGGGAGAGGCTCAATCTAATTTGGCCACCTCTCCGGAAGTAAGAAAAGAACCAAGTACCCCTGCTCCCGAGGGAGAGGAAAGAGGTAGATTATTACCGGCAGAGACTGGTGGTAGTCAATTGGAAAGAGCGGCGGGTAGGCGAAGGAGACTGCCTGAGGGGGGTCCTGATGAGACCAGCGGGCAAAAAGTTTACTCGCCGGGCGGCCGAGCCAATGACAATAACAGGCAACCATGAAGTCTATTATTCGGCTGGAACGGGTTACTAAGGTGTATGACCTGGGAAGCGTAAAAGTGGAA